>JBFXEP010000010.1:0-20786 GCA_050179995.1 Hyphomicrobium sp. | reverse complement strand
GCCGCACGATGTCGGCCATGGTGGAGCGGTCGATACCGGTGGCTTCGACGAGCGTGGTCTGGCTGGGCTCATCGCTCTTGGCGATTGCGGCCATGACCGCGTACTGACGTGGCGTAAGTCCGGCCTCGCCCACACTGACGGCAAACATCTCGTCCGCACATTGTCCTGCCCTGTGCAGCAGATGCAGCGCCGACGACATTTTGTCGTCTGGGGTCTCATGTTTCATACTTCATCGTTTCCTCTTGCTCGCGTTGCTGTTTTCCCGATGGTTCCTGACCCGCCGCGAAGCGGGGTTCCTGAGGGCCGGAGGCGCGCCACGGCTCAAACTCGAGTCCGAACCCGACTATGCACGTGCGCCTCGCCCCGTTGAATTGGACGAAAGAATAGACCGCATACCTCCCTTCCGAACATTGATCAGTGTAATGCGCGTCCCTTGTGTGACCTGCGGCGAGTTGACTGTCCGCAAGGCCTCCGCGTTGGATGGCTCGCGTGCTGCTTGAGCATCGAGCCGGTCCATCGACGGGAGATTGTTGTCGGATTGTTTGAAGGCCCCCCTAGGTGAACAGCCATGATGTAATTCCGGCCCGGCGCGCGAGTTCCGCGATTCCACCGTCCAACAGAGAAAAATTGTCTTTGTTCGCCTGATCGGGGATCCACGCCGCGCCATTCTTTCTCGCGCGATAGGACGCCATCAGATCGCTCCACACCGCCGGGTCGAAAGTGCGGTCCAGTTGCGCTCCGCTCGAAGCGCGCTTGAGATCCTTCTGTGAGCCCATCCACGTGTGGACGCCCTGCCAGATCTCGGCGCTCGCAGGCAGGTTGTGGCGCGACTTGAGCTGCGCGATGGCGAGCACCCCGGCTTCCCTCGGATGCGGTCCGATTTCCAGCGTCGCCACACGCACGCCGCGCCGGCGCACCGAGAACAGGCGGCATTTGTCGCGTGCCAGCCGGTCGGCATACTGATCGGCGCAGTTCTGCATGGCGTGCGCCTCGGCGAGCAGCGCCTCATGCTCGAGCAGCGGCACGAACGAGAACCCGCGCACCTCTCCCCCCGCGAGCCAAGCATCGGCGATGACGCCCTCGCGCAACTGCAGGACGAGACGCATGCGGTTGAGCCAGCTCTTGGCTGCGCACACGGCCGTGTCGAGCGCCATCTCTGGACGCCAGGGCACCACGATGAGACCGCGCGCCCGCGCCAGGTCCGCGTTCGAGAACCACGCATAGGCCGCCAGCAGTCCGAACAGCCGCGCCGGCTCGCCGGCCTCCATGAAGATCGACTGCTGCGCCAGCCAGAGCGCGAAATAGTCGTCGCAGGCGAGCGCGCCGAAAATCACCGAGCTCAACCAGAACGCGCTGTTCTCCGCCGACGTAGGCAAATGGTTGGCAATGCGCCTTGCGAAGAGCTCCGATTTCGGCACGCCGTCGAGCCGCCCGGCGAAAGCCTCGGGCGGCAGCCGGCGCAGCCATAGGGGCACGTCGAGGTTGCTCGCGACATCCTTGAGCGGCGCGCCTGCATTGACGAGCGCCAGCGCCTTCTGCCGGCGCCTCGGCGGCCCATGCCGGCTGGCCAGCGCGTAGAGCGCACCCGGAAAGGCGATGGCGAGATCGGCGAGGCGCGGTGAGGAGGAGATGAGCCGGCGCACGGCCGAGCGGTGGTTGCTGTCGAAGCGATTGATCAGCTTTTCAACATCGCGCGCGGTCCCTTCGGGAAAGGCGCTGTCCGTGCATGCAAGGGCCTTGGATCTCGTACGCATCGATGGCCATCCAGGCGGAAGGCGGTGTGCGAAACCACCCGCACCGCCAGCCTCGATAACCTGCGCAATTAATGCGGCGCGCGTGCGACCCGAGTTTGGCCAACGTGAGAAGGACTGAGCTTGCATCAGCGCCTCATGCGATCGAGCGCGCCTTGCAGGATCAAGGTAGCGGCGAGCTTGTCGATCACGTCGGCACGCCGCTTTCGGCTTGCGTCGGCGGCGATCAGCATGCGCTCGGCCTCGACCGTGGTGAGACGCTCGTCCCACAACAGGATGGCGAGAGGCGAGAGCGCGTTGAGGTTGCGGGCAAATGCGCGCGTTGCTTGCGCGCGCGGGCCCTCGCTGCCGTCCATCGAGACGGGCAAGCCCAGCACGAAGCCTCGGATGGCGTGCGCCTCAGCGATGTCGAGCAGCCGCTTGGCGTCGTCCTTGAATTTCGTGCGCCGGATGGTCTCGAGGGCGCTCGCGATCGAGCGCGTGACGTCGCTGAGCGCCAGGCCGAGTGTTTTGGTCCCGGCGTCGATGCCGATCAGGCGGCCCGGAGCGATGAGACCCGCGAATGTCTCCGCCTCGCATGTCGTTATGCCGCGAGGGCGGGCCACGCTGTTGTCGTCCATGCTGAGGGCGAGCCCAGAATCGAACATGCTTCAGTATACTAATCCGCCTGCACCCTGCGCTATCGCCATTGCGATCAGTGATCAATTAGCCGCACACCGAGGGATCTCCCTTCGCGACAAGGCGTCTATTCCCGTCTATGGTCCGGCCGCCGCGCGCTGCGCCGACTGTGCGCACCGAGCGAATATCCAGGAGGAGATGTGACGCCGCCGATCGAGAACGCTCCGGCGGCCGACCAAGGCTTGCCGGACCGTAGGGCCTGGATCGTCCTATGGTTGTTTACGTTGACCATGTTCGCGTCGGCATTCCTCCTGTTCTTCATCCAACCCATGTTCGCCAAGATGGTCTTGCCGCTGCTCGGCGGTGGCCCGTCCGTTTGGGCGGTCGCGCTGCTCTTCTTCCAGGGCGCGCTCCTCGTCGGATATGCATATGCGCATCTCCTTACGCGCTATGGCGCGCCGCGCTGGTCGGGTTATGTGCACCTGGCCCTGTCGGCGGCCGCGTTCGTCGCGCTGCCGATAGCTGTTCCCGAAGGCTGGTCCGATCCGCCGACCCGCGATCCCTACCTGTGGCAGCTCGCCCTGTTCGCCTCCGCCATCGGGCTCCCGTTTGTCGCCGTATCGGCCAACGCACCGCTCTTGCAGGCCTGGTTCGCGCGCACCGGGCACAAGGATGCGGCGGACCCTTACTTTCTCTATGCCGCCTCCAACTTCGGCAGCCTGCTTGCGCTCCTGGGCTATCCGCTGGTGTTCGAGCCGCTCCTCGGGCTCAAGGCGCTGGCGCTGGTGTGGACCGGCGGTTTTGCAACTCTCGTCCTTGCGCTCGCGGCTTGCTTTTTCGTCATGCGCCGCCTGGCGGCGGCGCAACCTGCCGCTGCAGCGGTGCCGAGCGAGCCCCAACCCACGTGGCGCGCCCGCGCCACGTGGGTTGGGCTCGCGTTCGTGCCCTCGGCCCTGCTCACCGCCTTCACGACACACGTCGCGACGGACGTCGCCTCGGCGCCTCTGATCTGGGTCATCCCGCTCGTGCTCTATCTCGCGAGCTTCGTCGTCGTGTTTCGCGAGCGCGCCCTCATTCCGCGCTCCGTTCTGCTGACGCTGCACGCTGTCGCCGTCATCTTGGCCTTGCTCCAACTCTCGCAAACCGAGAAGGAGACCTGGTTCTACGCCGCGGGCTTCGGCGTGGCGGCCTTCATCACCGTGACCCTCGTCGCCCATCGCACGCTCTACGAGCAACGCCCCGACGCGAGCCGCTTGACCGAGTTCTACCTCTGGATGTCGGCGGGCGGCGTTCTCGGTGGACTCTTCGCCGCCCTCATCGCGCCGCGGATTTTCTCGGAGGTGTTCGAGTATCCCCTGCTGCTAGCCCTGAGCTTCGCTTGCCGCCCCGGCGCCTTGGAGCTCAATCGCGAGAGCCGGAGAGCGCTCCTCGCGCTATTGGCCATGATCGCCGCCGCGGCAGCCATCATTCACTGGGGCCCGTCGCTCGCGTCCACCTATCAGCTCGATTTCCGCGGCTGGGGCTCGACTGCCGCCGTTGCCGCCTTGTTCGCTCTCATGGCGCTCGTCGTCTGGCGCCATCCGCCGCATCTGCTGTTCGTGGCCATGAGCATCTATCTCGCGGTCGTCATGCTGCCGTCGGGCGTGCGCCGCGGCAACGCGGAGCGCAGCTACTTCGGCGTCTACCGCGTCACCCAGTCGGACGATGGCCAGTTCAACGTGCTCCAGCACGGCACCACGCTGCATGGTGCGCAACGCATCCGCGACCAGCGCGGCAACCCGGTCGCCAGCACCACGCCGGCCACCTACTACCATCCGCATAGTCCGATGGCCTCGGCCATTCGCCTGACCGGCTCTCTCGCATCGAGGGGGCAGTACGAGCCCAAGTTCGGCGTCATCGGGCTCGGCACCGGCGCCCTCGCCTGCCATTCGGCGTCGGGAGAGACATGGCGCTTCTTCGAGATCGATCCGGTCGTGGTCGCCATCGCCAACTCGAGGAAGTTCACCTACCTCGCCAACTGCCAGCCCGACGCACACATCATAATAGGCGACGCGCGCCAGACCTTCGCCAGGGAACCCGACGAAAGCTACGACCTCGTCATCGTCGATGCATTCTCCTCCGACGCCATCCCCGTCCACCTGCTGACCGCCGAGGCGCTCGCCACCTACGCGGCGAAGGTGAAGCCCATGGGCGCCGTCGTCCTGCACATCTCCAACCGGTACCTGGATCTCGAGCAGGTCCTCGCCTCCACCTTGCCGGTCGTTGGCGGGCTGCACGCCGTGACCGTCGAGGACACCACCCCGGAGCAGAGCTACGTGGTGACCGGCTCGACCATCGTCATCTACGCCAAGAGCATGGACGCCATTGACCGTTTCCGCATTATCCCCGGCGCGCGCGAGCTCCCCGCGCCGCATCTCGCGCCCTGGACCGACGATGCCTCGGACGTGCTGGGGCCGTTCCTGTCGAAGATCCGCAAGCGCCGATAGCCGGCCGGAGGGGGCGGGACGGCCGTCTGCAGCCCCGAGTTGCATGGCTGGGGCGAGCCCGCTATGAGGAACACGCGGCGGTCCGCCGTTCTCAGACTTCGAGCGAACACCCATGCAGGTTGACGACAAGACCGTGCGGCGCATTGCGCGCCTGGCGCGCATCAAGATCACCGGCGACGAGGCCAAAAGCCTCGAGGGCGAGCTGTCGGGCATCCTCAACTGGGTCGAGCAGCTCGACGAGGTCGATACCGCCGGCGTCGCGCCCATGACCCGTGTCGTCGCCCAGGAGCTCAAGAAGCGGGCCGACCGTGTGACGGATGGCGGGATCGCCGACGCTATCGTCAAGAACGCGCCCATGGTCGACGACCACTACTTTGTCGTCCCCAAGGTCGTGGAATAGTCTGAGTGGCAACGCAACCGGAGGCCCGAGGATGTCCAAGCTGTTCGCACTGCTGGCCGTGGCGCTGATCGCGACCGGCCTTCTCGTACTCGCCGTGCCGCGCGACGAGGCGGTTCCCGGCGGCGCGCGCTCGCTCTCGCCCCAGGCCGTGAGCGATGTGCCGGTCTACCTTTTAAAGGCCCGTGAGCTCGCCGAGCAGGTCAACGCGCCGCTCTCGATCTTCTTCGGCCTCGTGAGCCTCTTCTATTCGCGCCGCAGCTATCACATCAACAAGGCGCGCGCCGAGGCGGAAAGGGCGCGTTCGGTTTGAAGACCCCGCCGCTTGCAGCCCCCATGCGCCCGTTTCTGATCGCCTGCGCCCTGGCGTTGCCGTTCGCGGCCGGCGCCAAGGAACGCGCGGATTTTCTCTTGGGCCAATACGCCACCGCCGAGCAGTGCGAGAAGCTTCGCAAAGTCGAGGCGGGCGGGCCGAAGAACGCCGGCACCGCGCCCGAGCTGCTCGACGCCGACGGCTTCAAGGGTTGGGAAGGCGCGTGCGAGTTCACGAAGGTGTTCGAGCACGAGCCGGGCAAGACCTGGATGGCGCTCACGATCTGCTCCGAAGGCATGACCATGACGCCGACCACATACGTCTTCGACAAGCTCGAGGGCGAGGACAGCTTTGAGGTGCATGACGCCAGGGACGAGGACGGTCCCGGGCTCTACAAGCGCTGCGATGCCAAGAAGGAAACCGGCAAGTGAGCGACCTGACGAGCCTGACGCTGGCCGAAGCGCGCGACGGGCTGAGGAAGAAGACATTCTCGGCGACCGAGCTTACCGAGGCCCACATCGCCGCCATCGGCGAGGCCAACGCCGCGCTGAACGCCTACGTGCTGCCGACGCCGGAGCACGCTCTCGCCCAGGCCAAGGCGTCGGATGCGCGCCTCGCCAAGGGGGAGGCCCGCCCGCTCGAGGGCCTGCCGCTCGGCAACAAGGATCTCTTCTGCACCAACGGCATCCGCACCACCGCCTGCTCGCGCATCCTCGGCGATTTCACGCCCACCTATGAATCGACGGTCGGCGCCAACCTGTGGGCCGCCGGCGCCGTCATGCTCGGCAAGCTCAACTGTGACGAGTTTGCCATGGGCTCGTCCAACGAGACCAGCGCCTTCGGGCCGGTGGTCTCGCCCTGGCGCCGCAATGGGAAGCCCGACAAGCTCGTGCCCGGCGGCTCTTCGGGCGGCTCGTCCGCGGCCGTTTCCGCGGGGCTCTGCCTCGCCGCCACCGCGACCGACACCGGCGGCTCCATCCGCCAGCCGGCAGCCCTCACCGGCACCGTCGGCATCAAGCCGACCTACGGGCGCTGCTCGCGCTGGGGCATCGTCGCCTTCGCTTCGTCTCTCGACCAGGCCGGCCCCATCGCCAAGACCGTGCGTGACGCCGCCATCATGCTCGGCACCATGGCCGGCCACGACGCCAAGGACACGACCTCGGTCGACGCCCCCGTGCCCGACTACGAGGCGGCGCTCTCGAAAGGCGTGAAGGGCCTGCGCATCGGCGTGCCGAAGGAGTACCGCGTCGACGGCATGTCGAAGGAGATCGAGGACCTGTGGGCGTCCGGCATCGCCTGGCTCAAGACGCCGGGCGCCACCATCCACGAGATCAGCCTGCCGCACACCAAGTACGCGCTGCCCGCCTACTATATCGTCGCCCCGGCCGAAGCCTCATCGAACCTCGCCCGCTACGACGGCGTCCGCTACGGCCTGCGCGTGCCCGGCCGCGACGTGATCGACACCTACGAGGAGACGCGCGCGGCGGGCTTCGGCAAGGAGGTGCGCCGGCGCATCCTGATCGGCACCTACGTGCTCTCGGCCGGCTATTACGACGCCTATTACCTCAAGGCGCAGAAGATCCGCACCTTGATCAAGCGCGACTTCGACGCGGCCTGGAGCGACGTCGACGTCGTCCTGACGCCGACCACGCCCTCGCCCGCCTTCGGCTTCGGCGAGAAGACCGGCGATCCCATCGCCATGTACCTCGAGGACATCTTCACCGTGACCGTGAACATGGCGGGCCTGCCCGGCATCTCCGTGCCGGCGGGTCTCTCATCGGAAGGGACGCCCCTCGGGCTGCAGCTCATCGGCAAGCCGTTCGACGAGGCGACACTGTTCCGCGCCGCGCAAGCGATCGAGGACGCGGCCGGCCGTTTCACGATCGCAGAGCGCTGGTGGGCGGAGCGCGCCGAGCCTGCTGCCAAGCCTGCGAGGAAGCCCGCCGCAAAGAAAAAGCCGGGAGGCAAGTAGAGCCATGGATCCGAAGCGTCCCTGGGAGTGCGCGGACATGAGCCAGGTCCGCTCCGAGATCGACCGCATCGACGAGGCCCTCGTCGACCTCATCGCCGAGCGCTTCGCCTACGTCGAGCGCGCCTGGCAGCTGAAGAAGGACCCGGCCGAGGCCAGCGTCCCCTGGCGCATCCAGCAGGTGATCGACAAGGTGAAGGTCCGGGCGCGCCAGCGCGGCCTGCCTGTGGAGATGATCGAGATGGTGGGCGCCCAGTGGCGCAACATGATCGGCTGGTTCGTGCAGTACGAGGAGGAGAAGCTCCGCCAGCAGGAAGCCAGCAGCGGCGGACCGCGCGAATGATCGCGATCAATTCCTTCGATCCGCTGACGATTGTCGTGCTGGCCGCCCTCAATCCGGCCGTGATCATCGTCGCGTTCCTGATGGGGCGCCGCGCGGATCAGTGGCAGAAGCTTATCGTGGCCGCTTTCGCTGCGTCGCTCGCGGGCTTCCTCGCCTATTGGGCGGGCGGCCAGGTCGGCCTGTTCGCCATCCACGCCATCGGCGGCGAGGCGGCGCTTGTCATGCTGCAGTTCGTCTTCGGCCTCGTCTGGGCGGCGCTGGGGTATTGGTTTCGCGCGCGCTAGGCGCGGTGGAGTTCGCAGAGATGCAGGACACGTCAAAGAGCAAGCCGACCAACCTCATCGCGGGCGCGACCGGCGATTGGGAGGTCGTCATCGGCATGGAGGTGCACGCCCAGGTGGCCTCGGCGTCGAAGCTCTTCTCGGGCGCCTCGACCGAATTCGGCGGCGAGCCCAACAGCTACGTCTCCCTCGTAGATGCCGCCATGCCCGGAATGCTGCCGGTCATCAACGAGGCGTGCATCGCCCAGGCCATCCGCACCGGGCTCGGCCTCAAGGCTGAGGTCAACCTCTCGAGCGTCTTCGACCGCAAGAACTACTTCTATCCCGACCTGCCGCAGGGCTATCAGATCAGCCAGTACAAGCAGCCGGTCGTCGGCGAGGGCGAGATCGAGATCGAGGTCGACGGCGAGACCAAGCGCGTCGGTATCGAGCGCCTTCACCTCGAGCAGGACGCCGGCAAGTCCATCCACGACCAGAGCCCCGACTATACCTTCGTCGACCTCAATCGCTCGGGCGTCGCGCTGATGGAGATCGTCTCCAAGCCGGACATGCGCTCGGCCCGCGAGGCGCAGGCCTACGTCACCAAGCTGCGCACCATCCTGCGCTACCTCGGCACCTGCGACGGCGACATGGAGAAGGGCAACCTCCGCGCCGACGTCAACGTCTCCGTGAGGAAGCCGGGCGCCCCGCTCGGCACGCGCTGCGAGATCAAGAACGTCAACTCCATCCGCTTCATCGGCCAGGCCATCGAGGTCGAGGCCCGCCGCCAGATCGACATCATCGAGGACGGCGGCACCATCGACCAGGAGACGCGGCTTTTCGATTCCGCGAAGGGCGAGACGCGCTCGATGCGATCGAAGGAGGAGGCGCACGACTACCGCTACTTCCCCGATCCCGACCTCCTGCCGCTCGAGCTCGAGCAGTCCTACGTCGACGACCTCGCCCGCGACCTGCCGGAGCTGCCCGATGCCAAGCGCGCCCGCTTCGTCGCGGACTATGGCCTCTCGGCCTACGACGCGGGCGTGCTCGTCGCCGAGCGCGAGAACGCGGATTATTTCGAGGCGGTCGCCAAGGGCCGCGACGGTAAGGTCGCGGCGGAGCCGCGCGACGGAAAACTGGTGGCCAACTGGGTCATCAACGAGCTGTTCGGCCGCCTGAACAAGGAAGCCAAGGACATCGAGCATAGCCCCGTGTCGGCCAAGCAGCTCGGCGGCCTCGTCGACCTCATCGCCACGGGCGTCATCTCAGGCAAGATCGCCAAGGACCTGTTCGAGATCCTCTGGACCGAGGGCGGCGACCCGGCCGCGATCGTCGAAGCCCGCGGCATGAAGCAGGTGACCGACACCGGCGCCATCGAGAAAGCCGTCGACGACATCATCGCCGCCAACCCGGACAAGGTGGAGCAGGTGAAAGCCAAGCCGACCATGCTCGGCTGGTTCGTCGGTCAGGTCATGAAGGGCACCGGCGGCAAGGCCAACCCCGCGGCCGTCAACGAAATCTTGAAGAAAAAGCTCGGCATTTGAGCGGCGGGACGGCGGCAGCGGCCGCGGCAGAGCGGAAATAGCTGCGGCCCCGCCGACACATCCCGGCCAATATCAACGCCTTGAGACAACGCGCCTGTTGCCAACCGGGTCCGCCTCGGCAAGCCTCCGCACGAGCAGGGGGATTCGAGCAGAGAGGCGCGCGGGGACCACATGCACCTCCTTTGGACGACGGCGCTTTGGAAGACGACGGCACGCAACGTCGTGCGGACGATCGGGGCCGCCGCCATCGCGGTCGCCGCCCTTGCGTCGGTGCCCGCCGTTGACGCCGCGCCCCAGGCGGTCGGACCGTTCGCAAATCTGGACGGCTGGTGGGGCGGCGCGGGCCGCCTGCGCTTCAAGGACGGCAAGACCGAGGAGGTCAAGTGCCGCGCCACCTACTTCGTTGAAGCCGACGGCAACACCCTGAAGCAGACCATCCGCTGTGCGTCGCCCGGCGGCAAGATCGAGCTGAAGAGCGAGGTCCGCCACTCCGACGGCAAGCTGTCGGGTGACTGGAAGGAGGAGATGTACAACATCTCCGGTACGCTCGACGGGACTGTGACGCCGCGCGGCTTCCGCGTCGCCGTCAAGGCGAGCGAGACGGCCCTCTCCGCCAACATGGACATCATCGTCAAGGACAAGCGCCAGATGGTGGAGATCCAGTTCTTCAGCGAGACCCTGATCGGCCTCACGCTCCTCCTCGACAAGGGCTGATCCGCTGCCCGCTGCCTACTCCGCAAACCCGCCCGTCTGCCGCAGCGCCTCGCCGAGCACCAACGCCGCCGCCACCGCCACATTGAGCGAGCGCAGGCCGGCCCGCATCGGGATGCGCACCCGGGCGTCCGCGCGCGCATGCACCGCCTCCGGCACGCCCGCGCTCTCGCGCCCGACCAAAAGCACGTCGTCGGCGCGGAATGCGTAGCCGACGTGCGTGGCATCGGCGTGCGTCGAGAGCAGCACGAGGCGCGGCGCCGGCCGCTCCGCCGCGAGCCGGTCCACGAACATTTCGAAGCTCTCGTGACGGGCGATCGCGACGTGATCCAAATAGTCGAGTCCGGCCCTCCGGAATTGTCGGTCGCTCATGTCGAAGCCGGCCGGGCCGATGAGATCGACAGGAATGCCGAGACACGCCGCGAGCCGCAGCATGGTGCCGGTGTTCTGAGGGATATCCGGTTGATAGATCGCAAGCCGCATGAAGCTCCTGCCGATTGCAGCGTATTCTGACCTGTGCGCCACTTTGACCCGCGCCACTTCTTTTCGGTCGTCTTGAGCGGGTTGCCAAACGGTGCCAGAAACGAGCCTGAAAGTGCGGTTCTGCGGCAAGTCCGATGCGGGACGATCGCACGCCGGCGGGCGGGCGTGATCCTTGCGCACGAGGCGAGCCTCGGTTAGTGCTTCGAGTTGAACGTCGAGTTGAGCTTGAGTGTGGTCATCCCCCTCCTGCCGTCTCGTGACCGGCATCGCTGCGCGCCGGCGCATGAACGCGTATGAGGGCCCGCCGTCGTCTGAGAGCGCTCGCATCGCGCGAGCACAGCATCCTCGAAATTGGAGGGGTACGTGGCAAGCGAAGCCGAAGAGCCCAATCGCCGGGATTTCCTTGTCATAGCCGGTAACGCGTTCGCCGCCGTCGGCGCCGCGGCGACCTTGTGGCCGTTCGTGGCGCAGATGAATCCCGACGCCGGCGCTCAGGCCTTGGCCTCGGTCGAGATCGACCTCTCGCCGGTGAAGGAAGGCCAGGCCATCACCGCCTTGTGGCGCGGCAAGCCGATCTTCATCCGCAACCGCACGCCCGACGAGATCAAGGCCGCCGAGGCCGTCGATCCGAAAGAGCTTCCCGATCCCGAGGCAAGGAACGACCTCCTGCCCGAGACGACGCCCGCGCTCGACACCAACCGCGTCAAGGACGGCAAGGACAACTGGCTGATCCTGATCGGCATCTGCACGCACTTGGGCTGCATCCCCAAGGGCCAGTCGATGGGCGACTCGCGGGGTGAGTTCGGCGGCTGGTTCTGCCCGTGCCACGGCTCGCACTACGACACGTCGGGCCGCATTCGTAAGGGCCCCGCTCCGCGCAACCTCGAGGTGCCGCCCTACGTGTTCGTCTCCGACACCAAGATCAAGATCGGCTGAGGGGACAAGCAACATGGAGCATTCGTCGAGCTACGAGCCGAAGTCCTCGTTTGCCAGGTGGTGGGACGACCGCCTGCCGGTCATGCGCCTCATGCACGGCCAGTTCATCGACTTTCCGACGCCGCGCAACCTGAATTACCTCTGGACCTTCGGCGGCATACTGACCTTCTTCCTCGCCGCCCAGATCCTGACCGGCGTCGTGCTGGCCATGCACTACCAGCCGAGCGCGGCCGAGGCCTTCAACTCGGTCGAGGCCATCCGCCGCGACGTCAACTACGGCTGGCTCTTGCGCAACCTGCACGCCGTCGGCGCCTCGATGTTCTTCATCGCCGTCTACATCCATATCTTCCGCGGCCTCTACTACGGCTCCTACAAGGCCCCGCGCGAGGTGCTGTGGATCATTGGCGTGCTGATCTTCCTCGTCATGATGGCCACCGCCTTCATGGGCTACGCGCTCCCCTGGGGCCAGATGAGCTTCTGGGGCGTGACCGTCATCACCAACCTCTTTTCGTCGCTGAACGAGATCATCCCCGGCGTCGGCACCGCCGTCGTCGAATGGCTGTGGGGCGGCTACTCGGTCTCCGGCACTACACTGAACCGCTTCTTCTCGCTCCACTACCTGCTGCCGTTCGTGCTGGCGGGACTTGTCATCCTGCATATCTGGGCGCTGCACGTGGCGGGGCAGAACAACCCGACCGGCCTCGACATCAAGACCAAGTCGGACTCGGTGCCGATGTACCCCTATGCCGTAGCCAAGGACACGGTGGGCCTCTTCGCCTTCCTGATCCTCTTCGCCTGGTTCGCCTTCTTCCTGCCGGACTACCTCGGCCACGCCGACAACTACACCGAGGCCAATCCTCTGGTGACGCCGCCCCACATCGTGCCGGAATGGTACTTCCTGCCGTTCTACGCCATCCTGCGCGCCATCCCCTCGAAGCTCGGCGGCGTCATCGCCATGTTCTCGGCGATCGCGGTGCTGGTCTTCGTGCCCTGGCTCGACACCAGCCGCGTGCGCTCGGCCAAGTACCGCCCGCTCTACAAGTGGTTCTTCTGGCTGCTGGTCATTGCCTCCATCGGCCTCGGCTATCTCGGCGCCAAGCCGCCGGAGGGCGCCTACGTCGTCTGGTCGCGCATCTTCACCATCTACTACTTCGCCCACTTCCTCCTGATCATGCCGATCCTCGGCATCATCGAGACGCCGAAGCCGCTGCCGAAATCCATATCCGCCTCGGTCTTGCCCGGCGGCGTAGCGACGCCACACGGCGCCGCCGCGGCTCCAGAGACGCGTTGACGAGGGGGAGAGAGATGACGCGAGCACCGATCATGCAAGCCATGATGAGCAAAGCCTCGCTTGCCGCCTGCGCCCTGCTGCTGGGCGCGGTCGCGCCCGCCGCGGCGGCCGAGGAGGGCGGGCACGGCGCCCACATCGAGCGCCAGGCCTGGAGCTTCGGCGGCTTCGCCGGCCAGTACGACAAGGCGCAGCTGCAGCGCGGCTTCCAGATCTATCAGGACGTCTGCTCGGCCTGTCACGGCCTGAAGCGCGTGCGCTTCCGCAATCTCGTCGAGCCGGGCGGGCCCGAGTTCCCGGAAGAGTCAGTGAAGGCGCTCGCCCACGGATGGGCGAACAAGATCACCGACGGCCCCGACGACCAGGGCAAGATGTTCGATCGCGAGCCCAAGCTCTTCGATCCCATCCTGGGTCCGTTCAAGAACGAAAAGGAGGGCCGCGCGGCGTACGGCGCTGCGCCGCCCGATCTCTCGCTGATCGCCAAGGCGCGCAACGTCGAGTACACGGGCACATGGTGGTGGCATCCGGTGTCCATGGCGCGCGACATCGCCACGAGCTACCAGGAGGGCGGCGCCGATTACATCTACGCGCTGCTGACCGGCTACGGCGAGGCGCCGGCCGACGTGAAACTCGCCGAGGGCCTGCACTACAACGCCGCCTTCCCTGGGCACCAGATCGCCATGTCGCCGCCCATCGCCAAGGACAGCTTCGTCAAGTACCAGGACGAGACCGGCTCGCTCGAGCAGAATGCGCATGACGTTGCCGCCTTCCTCTCCTGGGCCGCCGATCCGCACCTGAACGGCCGCAAGAGCACCGGCTGGCTCGTCATGCTTTATCTTGTGGTCACCACCGCGCTGCTCTACGCTGGCAAGCGCGTGCTGTGGTCCAAGATCCCGCACTGACGGCCGGGACGTGACGACGGTGAGATGAATTCGAGAAGGCCCCGCGCGGGCCTTTTCTTTTTTGCAGGGCCTGTGCTCAGATCCGCGCCGCTTGAGGCAATAGGAGCGAAGCTCATGACCAAATCCGTGCTCGGCATTGTCGGCGGCAGCGGCTTCTACAATCTGCCCGGCATCGAGAACGCCCGCTGGGAGAAGGTGATGACCCCCTGGGGCGCGCCCTCGGACGAGATCCTCTTCGCCGAGCTCGCGGGGCTCCCGATCCGTTTCCTGCCCCGCCACGGGCGCGGCCATCCCGTGCCCCCGTCGGCGATCAACTTCCGCGCCAACATCGACGCCCTGAAGCGCTCCGGTGTCACCGACCTCGTCTCGATCTCGGCCTGCGGGTCGCTGCGCGAGCACTTGGCACCCGGCCACTTCGTGCTCGTCGACCAGTTCGTCGATCGCACCTTCGCCCGCGAGAAGAGCTTCTTCGGCCCCGGCCTCGTCGCCCACGTCTCCGTCGCCGACCCCGTGAGTCCGCTCCTCGTCGACGCCGTCGAGAAGGCGGCGCAGGGCGAGGGCATCGCCTACACGCGCGGCGGCACTTATATCGTCATGGAAGGGCCGCAGTTCTCGACGCGCGCCGAAAGCAATCTCTACCGCGACTGGGGCATGGACGTCATCGGCATGACCAACATGCCGGAGGCCAAGCTCGCCCGCGAGGCCGAGATCTGCTACGCGACCGTCGCCATGGTGACCGACTACGACTGCTGGCATGACGAGCACGCCGCCGTCGATGTCGCCTCCGTCATCGCCGTCATGAAGGGCAATACCGAGAAGGCGCAGCGCCTCGTTGCGAGGCTCGCGCGCGAGTTTCCGGGCGAGCACCCCGCCTGCCCGATCGGCTCCGACCGCTCGCTCGATGTGGCGATCATCACCGCGCCCGAGGCGCGCGATGCGTCCCTCGTGCGCAAGCTCGACGCCGTCGCCGGCCGCGTGCTTGGAACCGGCACTCCGCCACCAACGGCGTAGCCAACGCAGCCGGTTGCAGCCGTTCCGCCAAAGGGCAGCGCCAAGGAGCGATTTCCCGCGTTGCAGTGTTGACGAACAAGGGCTGCGCCGGCAATTCATAAGGCTTCGCTGATGGGCTGAGACCAGGGGGGCGATCGTGACGGCCATTGTCACAGTGCACGGCACCTTTTCGAGCGGAGCCACCGACGGAGACAAATGGTGGCAGCGGAACAGCACTTTTGCCACGCGCCTTCTCGAGGTCATCGAGGCGCCGGACGGAATAAGGCACGAGCCTTTCGTTTGGACCGGCGCCAATAGCGAAACCTCGCGCTGGTCCGCCGGGAAGGATTTGCTTCGCACGATCCTCACCCTTGAGGCGAAGCAGGAACCCTATGCGCTCATCGGCCATAGCCATGGAGGTTCCGTGATTTCCGCCGCATTGCTTGAAGCCGCCAGGCGGCGCGAAAGCCTGCCTCACATGAAAGCCTGGGCCACCGTCGGCACGCCCTTCCTGCGAGCCAAGCGGAAAGGCTTTCTCTACAATCGCATGGGCGTCTTGGGAAAGACGGCCTTTGTCGTGCTGCTGTGCTCGGGCTTGGTCGTTCATGCCAAGCTGGTATCGCTATTCGATACCCGGGCTCCGGTCATGTTCGTCTTGGGCATCATTCTCGCCGCTCTGGCCTGCTATCTGCCTCTCATCGTCTTCGCTTTCGTCGCTCGTCAGGTCGAGAGGGAGCGACTGCGCGTCTTCGACCCGGCTCAGAAAAAACGCGCCGCGGCATGGTTCGGCCAGCGCTGGGTGCCCTTCTATCATGCGAGTGACGAGGCCATCCTTGCGCTTGGTGCGGCGAGGGAATTTAAAGTGGACCTTTTTCCAAGTCACTTTGCGGTCGCGCCGCTGACCGCGGCGTCCATCCTCATCTTTCCCATCGCGCTTGCGTCTCTCATGTTTTCAAATGACGCCGTGCGTTCGCTTGGTCAATTCGTCGCCTCCACCGGTCTTGTGCCTGCAGGCTTCACCGAGGAACTGGAGCGCACGATCGCCGTTTCGAACTCTGATGCGCTTTTTCTCGTGCTTGGAACCCCTTTCGTGATGATGGTCGCCTCGATCGCGAGCATCTTGGACTTTTTCAATTTTCGGGAAGGTCCCTTCTATGGGCTGATCATCATCGCGTTCGGTGTCATCACTCCGGTCCTGCTGATTGCCTGGTTCATCAGGCTCGCCATGGTTCCCTTGGCCATCCTGCTCAGCAAGGCCCTGAGTGCCGTTCTCAATCCGCTGACGGCAGCCCAGATGCGCAGCCTTGCCTTTGGAGCGGACACGTCCGAGACCGTCATCAATGATGTTGGCCCGAGCCCGGAATGGCTGCCGGGCTCCGTGAACTTCCTGTCTCCTGCGCTCGCCGCGGAGCTGCTCGCGGATAGTGACCGCGCCCTGAGCCAAAACCTCCCTCGGTTTCGCAGTTTCCTCCTGAGCTTGAGCTCCGCACAGAGCTTTCCGCTCGCCAAGCGGATCGATGACTATCTCGATTGGAACGCCATCATCCACTCTGGCTACTTTTCCAATCCGCGATTTTGCAGCTTGATGGCCTACGCCCTTTGCCAGAAAGGCATCGGCACTCCCGGCGCGTCATTTCGGCGGGAGCCGGATTTCCCGCTGCTGGATGCCTGGTACCGCGAGGCAGCGGCTTCGCCTCTTCAACCCGCCGACGCTCAAACCAGCCAGGCAGCCTAGACCAGGATCGCTAGACCATGATCGCTTCGGACCCTACTCTCTCCGGTCGTCGCGGCGCCTAGCGGCCGCCCGCCAGCTTGAGCCGCGGACCCAACAGCGCGCGGACGCGCAAGACGATGCGGTCGAAGTCGTAGGGCTTGCCGAAGAAGGCGTCGGCCACCCCGACGATGCCGTACGGGGGCGGAATGCCGGATACGACGATCACCGGCACGCGGGGATGGAACGCCCGCACGAATTTGGCGAGCGCAAGCCCGTCGTGCACACCCGGCATCTCGATGTCTGTCACGACGATGTCGACCGCCGCGCCCGTCGCGAGCACCGTTTCCGCCTCGTCCGCGTTGACGGCCTCCCGCACGGCGAGGCCCGCCTCGCTGAGCTCCATGGAGAGCGCAAAACGCAGGATGGGGTCGTCCTCGACGACGAGGGCAGTGGCTCGGGGCCGATCGGGGAGGCTTGTGCTGGGTCTGGTCGTGGTCATCATGTCACCTGACGGGCGAACGCCGCCAGGCAACAGGAGTTCCGCGCTGGAATCCCTACATTTTCTTCATACTACGGTGTGTGCAACTTGCAGAGGCGGCGGCCGCCGCCGCCGCACGCATGAAGCCCGTCAGTGGCCCTCGTGCTCGTTCGCCGGGTCGGACTGCAGGAGGCCGTAGTTCTCGACCCCGATCTTGGAGATGAGCTCGAGCTGCGTCTCGATGAAGTCGATATGGCCCTCCTCGTCCTTCAAGAGCTCCTCGAACAGGTCCATGGTCACGTAGTCCTTGGCCGCGCGGCAGATGTCGCGGCCCCGCGTATAGGTCTCGTGCGCGATCTTCTCGCCCTTGAGGTCGCACTCGAGCACCTCGACGATGTGCTCGCCGATCATGAGCGGCGCCACATGCTGCAGGTTCGGCAGGCCCTCGAGGAAGATGATGCGCGTCACGAGCTTGTCCGCGTGGTGCATCTCCTCGATCGACTCGGCGCGCTCCTTTTTCGCGAGCTTGGTGTAGCCCCAATTCTCGAGCATCCGGTAGTGGAGCCAGTACTGGTTGACCGCGCCGAGCTCGAGCTTGAGCGCCTCGTTCAGGATGTCGATGACGTCGCGTTTACCCTGCATGGCTCACCCCTCTCGCTTGGCGTCGTGAAACCCGAGCATCGCACCCGGATATAGATTAGAACAGTTCTAAGCTGTAGTCCCGCCCTCGGGCCGGGTCAATGGTGAATGTCGTGGCGCGCATCGCAACGCCCGCACGGCCACGTCCCACCCAAGCGCCCCTTGCCCTTGCTCCGTGTACCCGCAGGAACAGCGGCCCCGATCTTGCTCCGCTAGCGTCCGGCGAAGTGAGTTTGGGACAGATCCGGGGTTGCCATGCCGACGCACGAGAAGAGTTCGAAGTCCGGGAGCGGTCGCGTTGGTGTGCTCCTGATCCATGGCCTGTGCGGCTCCCCGAGCGAGATCCGCTTCGTCGCCAACGGTTTGACGCGTGACGGCCATACCGTCCTCTGCCCTCCGCTCGCCGGCCACGGCGGCAGCGAGGCCGACCTGATGGCAACCGGCTGGCGCGATTGGTACGCGAGCGCCGAGAAGGGCCTCGAGGAGCTGGCCCGCACCTGCGATACGGTGATCGTCGGCGGCCTTTCGACCGGCGCAGTGCTGGGCCTCATGCTGGCCGCGCGCCATCCGGACAAGGTCCACGCCGTGGCCCTTTACTCCCCGACGCTCTGGCTCTCCGGCCGCCAGATTCCCTGGTATATGCCGCTTTTTCGCATGATCGACAGCAAATGGGTGGCGAACCTGTTCCGCCTGCCCGTGCCGCTGCACGTCGGCATCAAGGACAAGCGCATCCGCGATTTCATCACCGGCGCGCTGGCTGCCGACGGCTCCCGCCTCTCGACCCCCGGCGGCGCCGTGCTCGAGCGCCGGCGCCTCGCCAAGGTCGTGACCAAGGAGCTCGGCGCCATCACGCAGCCGGTCCTTATCGTGCATGCCCGCGAGGACGACTACGCCGGCCTCGACAACGCCGCCTACCTACAACGAGAGCTGGCCGGCCCCGTCGACCTTGTGGTGCTGGAGGACAGCTATCACATGGTGACCGTCGACCGGCAGCGCCATGTCGTTTTGGATCGCACGACATCGTTCATCGCCCGCATCGCGGCCTCGTTCGGGGCCGCCGGCAAGAGAGCACCCGCCGCCGCAGCCATGGCGACGGCCGTCGCATAAACCATGATCGCTTCGGACCCTATCAGTCCGAAGCGTCGAAAATCGGTCTCATCAAATGCCTGGAGCGCGTTCGCGCTCCAGCCGCGAGCCCGGTTTCAGGGGAGGGGAGGGGGTGTCCGCTTGTGGGACAGTCGCCCTCATGTCGGCAGCCTGTCAGCGGGCGGCTTACCCTGCACGCGAATAAATCCGCATGCCTCCATTCCTTTTCTGGCGATCACCGCGTAGCATGTTCCTGCCGGAACAGCGTATCCGCCGGCCTCAAGGCAGTATTGGCTTCAACAGAGCGCCGATGGCCACGCCCCATCCGCTCTTGGCTCGTTCAACCGGAGAGAGACAATGGCCAAGAAGCTCAGCATTCGCGTCATCGCCGCCATGGTAGCTGCCAGCATGGCGATCGCCCCCGCCGCAGAAGCCGGAAGCAAGGGCCTCGGCCTCGGCATCGGCCTCGGTGTTCTGGCGGTCGGCGCCATGGCCCACCAGGCCAAGAAGGCCGAGGCGGCCCGCGCCCGCCAGGCCGCCGCCGCCAAGGCCCGCGCCAAGGCGCAGGCTCAGGCTCAGGCCCGCGCCAAGGCTCAGGCCCGCGCCAAGGCACAGGCTCAAGCCGAGGCCAAGGCTGAGGCCAAGCAGGCCGCCGCTGCTGCTGCTGCCGCATCGACCGCCACCGCTGCCGCCGCTGACGAAGGCACGGAGAACGCGGCCGCCGAGGAGACGGCGACCAACACCGGCCCGAGCACCTATGTCGCCGCGCCCTCGAGCACGGCCGCACTGACCCAGGTCGATGTCGACCAGGCCAACGCCGCCGCCTCCGAAGAGACCGCGGCCGAGGAGACCACCGGCACCGACACCGCGACGGTCGCGGCTGCGGACGAGACCCCGGTTGCCGAAGACAACGCCACGGCCGAGAAGACGACCGACGAAGGCTCGACCTGCACCCAGAAGAAGTTCGTTCCCGCGCTTGGCGCCACGGTCTCCGTCGGCTGCTGAGCCTCGAGCGAACGGTTGAGAATAACGGGAGCCGGCTCCGCGATGAGCCGGCTCTCTTCTTTTTTGCGCGCACACACGCCCCGGCAATCGGCACCTTTTGTCACTGCAGGAACAGCGCGACGCGCATCCCGCGTGCATCCTTCCACATGACAAGCGCGTGCAGCTTTTTCCGCGCGCCATGCGAGATCAGGAGAGATGTCATGACCACGAAGATCGTCATGGGCCTTGCGTCCGTCCTCGTTGCGGCGACCGCTCTGACCACCGCGGCTGAGGCCGGTGGCGATGGCGTGCGCCTGCCGTTCGGTTACCCGCTCGGCAGCTTCAAGGCGACACCGGCACGCGGTGGCGACGCGGTGGTGACGCCGCGCGCGCGCAAAGCCTACGCCCCGAGCAAGCCGGCGCCTCGCCACGAAGCCGCGAAGGCGAAGGATGACAAGGCAACGACCGCCGCGGCCGAGCCCGCGCCTGCCACCACCAATGAGGCGCCGCCGATCACCGGCAGCTCGGCGCTCATCCAGTCCGACATTCCGGCCCAGGCGACGGACACCGCCGAGGCACCCGCCACCGGCACCGAGCCGGCCGTGACCGCCTCCTCCGGGAGCGCCGACACCTGCAGGAAGTTCATCCCGGCCCTGGGCACCACGGTCACGGTCGCCTGCGACCGGTAGCCGGGACCGGGCGGATCGCTCGGTATGACAGTATCGTGTCGGACAGTGATTCGATCCGCCACGCCTTGGCCACGGTGGATTAAAAGCTGAGCCCGATCTGCTCTGACGCTGGACGCAGCATCGAGTTCAGCGCACAACTCTAAGCGTTGCTCATTGGAGTCGGACATGATGAAGCGGAATGCCGCCGGGGCCGCGCCGGCCGTCA
>JBFXEP010000009.1:0-21558 GCA_050179995.1 Hyphomicrobium sp. | reverse complement strand
CGGTAGCCGGCGTCACGGATGCCGTGATCCGCGCCCGCGGCCATGAGGGTTTCATAGAGCCCCGCCGCGTACTCCGTGGGCACGTGCAGCTCGTAGCCGAGCTCGCCCACGTAGCCGACGCGCACCGCACGTACCGCAACGTGGCCGATCTCCACGTCGCGCACGGTTAGGAACGGGAAGGCGTCGTTCGAGAAATCATTGTCCGAGATCGCCTGCAGCACGGCGCGGGAGCGCGGCCCGCAAATGTTGAGCACGGCCGTGCCCGAGGTGACGTCACGCATCGCGACCGCGCCGTCGGCCGGCAGGTTGCGGCGTACCCAGCTCGAGTCCCTGACGCCGAACGCCGAGCCCGAGATCATGAGGAAGCGGTCCGGCCCGAGATGCAGGAGCGTCACCTCCGCCTCGACGCCGCCCTTGGCGTTGAGCAGCGTCGTATAGATGCAGCGTCCCGGCGCGCCCGCGATCCTGTTGGCGCACATCGCCTCGAGCGCCGCCGTCGCCCCCGCCCCGTCGATCTCGAACTTCGAGAACGAGGTCTGGTCGATGACGACGACGCCCTCGCGGATCTGGCGGTGCTCGTCGGCGACGCCGTCGAACCAGGAGGGCTTCCCCTCGAAGCTCGACGTTTCCTCGCGCGAAGCGCCGGGAGCCGCGAACCACAGCGGACGCTCCCAGCCGAAGCGCTGGCCGAATACGGCGCCGGCCTTGTCGAGGTGCGCGTGCACGGGCGAGCGGCGCAGTCCTCGCCCGGCGTGCGTCTCCTCGGCCGGCCAGTGGACCTTGTAGTAGCTGCCGTAGGCCTCGATGGCGCGCTCCTCGAGATAGCGACCGCTGGCGTGCGGCGCGCCGAAGCGGCGCACGTCGAACGCCCAGAGGTCCATGCCCGGGTCGCCGTCGAGGATCCAGTTCGCCATCGCCTCGCCCGCGCCGCCCGAGGCCGCGATGCCGGCCGTGAACCCGCACGCGACGAAGAAGTTGTCGAGCTCGGGCGCGAGTCCCATGATCGGCTCTCCGTCGGCGGAGACCGGGATCGGCCCGTTGATGATGGTCTGGATGCCGATCTCGTTCAGCACCGGCAGCCGCTCGGCGCAGGGCGTCGCGAAAAGCTCGAGACGGTCGAGGTTCTCCGGGAAAAGCTCGCGGCCGAATGCGAGCGGCGGGCGCGAGCGCCAGCAGCCCTTGGTGCCGTCCTCCCAGCCGCCGATGGCAAACGCGCCGACGTCGGGCTTCAGGTAGAAGTTCTTGTCCGGATCGCGCAGCGTAGTGAGCGTCTTCGGCAGGTCGAGCTTCTTCTCGGTGAGGAAGTACTGGTGCTCGACCACGCCGGCCGCGAGCGCGACACCCGCCATCTCGCCGAGACGCTTCGCCCACAGGCCCGCGCAGTTGACCAGGATTTCGCAGCCGATGCTGCCGTGGTCCGTCACCACGCCCGCGACGCGGCGCCCGCCTCTCACGATCTCGGTGACGGTGATGCCCTCTCGGATCGTGACGCCGGACTTGCGCGCCGCCGAGGCGTAGGCCTGCGTCAGCGCGTAGGGATCGACGTAGCCGTCGGAGGGGATGTAGGCTGCGCCGACCACGCCCTCGGGGTCGATGTAGGGGAAGAGGTCTTTCGCCTCGGCGGCGGAGAGCGCATGGCATTCGAAGCCGAAGCTCTTGGCGAGCGTCATCGAGCGGCGGATTTCGCTCCAACGATCGGGCGAGGAGGCGAGCCGCAACGACCCCACCTTGCACCAGTCGATGACTTGGCCCGACTCCGCCTCGAGCCGGTCGAACACCGCGACCGAGTTCTGCATCAGCCGCGTGAGGTTGCGCCGCCCGCGGAGCTGCCCGACGAGGCCTGCCGCATGCCACGTGCAGCCGTTGGTGATACGCGACTTCTCGAGCACGAGCACGTCGCGCGCGCCGCGCCGGCCGAGGTGATAGGCGAGCGAGCACCCGATGGCGCCGCCGCCGACGATGACGATGCGGGCTTGCGTGTCGAAGGAGTGCGCCATGGGCTGCCTTGCTTCAGGAATTTCGCTCGCCATCCATGGCCGAACGCCCGGTATCAGGTCAAGCCGAGGCGCGCCTGCGTCCTGTCAGTCACGGCACGGAGCAACCGGTCGGCGACGATGCCGATGAAGGCGATGGCGAAGCCGGCGGTGATGCCGCGGCCCGCATCGGCCTTCGAAAGGGCGATGAACACCTCCTGGCCGAGATCGCGCGTGCCGATCATGGCGCAGATGATGATCATCGACAGAGCGAGCAGCATGGTCTGGTTGATGCCGAGCATGATCTCCGGCAGCGCCAGCGGCAGCTCGACGCGCCAGAACATCTGCCGCTTCGTGCAACCCGACACCTTCGCCGCCTCGATCAGCGATTCCGGGATCTGGCGGATGCCGTGGTTGGTGTAGCGGATGGCCGGCACGATGGCGAACAGGACGGTCGCGATCATGGCCGTCACGTCGCCGACGCGGAACAGCATGACGACCGGGATGATGAAGCAGAACGACGGCAGCGTCTGCAGCGTGTCGATGATCGGCGTCAGGAACGCCTCGAACCGGTTGCTGCGCGACGCCAGGATGCCGAGCGGAATGCCGATACCCGCCGCAATGGCCGCCGAGACGCCGCAGAGATAGAGCGTGGCCATGCTCTTGTCCCAGAGCCCCGTCACCGCGCAGAACGCCGTCAGCGGCACCACCAGGAGCGCGAGCCGCCAGCCTCCGAGATAGTAGCCGGCGAGACCGAGCAGGAACACCGCCCCGAGCCAGGGAAAGCCCTCGCAGAAGGCGCGGATCGGGTTCAGCACATAGAGCAGCAGCGTCGTCCGGAACACCTCGATGGCGTCGAAATAGTTGACCGTGATCCAGTCGACGGCCGCCTTCCACCAGGGCGCGGTCGAGATGGTGATCGACTTCGGCACCGCCGCCAGCGCCGGCCAGAGGAAGCTCAGGAGCGTGGTCGCGGCCAGCACACCAAGAGCAAGAGAGAGCATCGGGTGGCGCTCCCAGATGGCCTGCGCGTCGCTCCGGTGCATCACCGGGCGCTGCCGGGCGGCGGCCTGGCTCAGCCGGTCGAGCACGATGGCGAGCGCGACGATGGCGAGCCCCGCCTCCATGCCCTGGCCGATCTTCAAGGCGCGCAGCGCCAGAAGCACGTCGTAGCCGAGGCCACCGGCGCCGATCATCGACGAGATGATCACCATGTTGAGGGCCAGCATGATCACCTGGTTGACGCCGATCATCAGCGTCGGGCGCGCCGAGGGCAGCAGCACGCGCGTGAGCTTCTGGCGCGGCGTGCACCCCACCATCTCGCCGAAGTCGTTGATGTCGGAGGGTACCCGCTTCAGCGCCAGAGTGGTGGCGCGCACCATCGGCGGGATGGCGAAGATGGCGGTCGCGAGCATCCCCGAGACCGGGCTGTTGCCGAACAGGAGCAGCATCGGGATGAGATAGGCGAAGGTCGGCATGGTCTGCATCAGGTCGAGCATCGGTTGCACGATGACCTGGTCGAACCACGGCTTGCGGAAGGCAGCGATGCCGAGCGCCATTCCGATGACGATGCAGAGCGGGACGCTGATGGCGATCAGCGCCAAGGTCAGCATGGCGCTGTTCCATTGCCCGAACAGCGCGATGTAGAGCATGCATCCGAGCGCGAGCAGGGCCAGCCTGATCCCGCCGAGCGCATAGCCCGCGATGGCGAACGCCGCGCAGATGCCGACCCACGAGAGCCGCGGGAACACCCAGGCGTCAGGCCCGGTGCCCCACTTCCAGCCCTTGGCGAGCAGGTTGAAGGCCCAGCTCAGGGGGATCCCGAAGATGTCGGAGAGGCCGCGCGTGAACCAGCTGAAGTTAGCTTTGAGCCACGTCATGATCGCCGAAATCCAATCGGCGATGGGGATGACCCACGACGCCGGGTACTCGACTGCCCACGGCGCAATATTCGGGGAGAGGTAAAGCACGGCCACGGCGGTGACGGCCGCAATCCACACCAGCGGCCAAACCGGGATCGGCGCGCTGCGGATGGGGGTCTCGGCCGTCGTAATGGTCATGCACGTGTCTCGCGAAGCTGATCGCGCTCTGTCAGAAGATCGATGACGGCGTCCGGGGTGACCTCGCCCAACGGCGCGCCGCCGCCATCCTTGACCACGAACGGCTTCCTCGCGCCGACGATGCTGGCCGCGAAGCTCGCCACCTTGTCGCCGGCGCGCACCTCGCCGCCATAGTCGGCACCCATGCTGAGCGGCCGCATCAGCCGGGCGGCGGACATCACCTTGGCGCGCTGCACGGAGCGCGTGAACTCGGCGACATAGGCGGTCGCCGGATGCAGCACGATCTCTTCCGGCGTGCCGATCTGGATGATCTCCCCGTCCTTCATGATGGCGACGCGGTCGGCGAGCCGGATCGCCTCGTCGAAATCGTGCGTGATGAAGACGATGGTCTTCTTGAGCACGCTCTGCAGCCGGATGAGCTCGGTCTGCATCTCGCGTCGAATCAAGGGGTCAAGGGCCGAGAACGGCTCGTCGAGAAACCAGATGTCGGGCTCGACGGCGAGACTGCGGGCGATGCCCACCCTCTGCTGCTGGCCGCCCGACAGCTCGCGCGGATAGAATTGCTCGCGCCCTTTGAGCCCCACGAGCTCGATCATCTCGTGCGCGCGCCCTTCCCGGGCCTTGCGATCCTTGCCTTGGACGGAAAGCGGAAAGGCGATGTTTTCGAGCACGGTCAGGTGCGGAAGCAGGGCGAACTGCTGGAACACCATGCCCATCTTGTGGCGGCGGATGTTGATCAGCTCGGCGGGCGTCGCCTTGAGGAGGTCCTTGCCGTCGAGTTCGACACGGCCCCACGTCGGCTCGATCAGCCTGGAGAGGCAGCGGACGAGCGTCGACTTGCCGGAGCCCGAGAGCCCCATGACGATGAAGTTCTCGCCCTCGCGGACCTCGATCGTGGCGCGCTTGACGGCGCCCACGAGATGGCCTTCAGCGAGCGCTTCCGGCGTTGGATTGCCGCCGCTTTCCGCGAGGCACCGCTGCGCGCCGTCGCCGAAGACCTTCCAGACGTTCCGGCACGCCAGCTTGATGGGCCGGCCCTCCGCTCGCGGTGCTACCGGATCGCGTATCAAGGCCTGCTCGTTCATTCGCGGCAGCTCCGTAGGACGTGCTCGACGGCGAAAGCCGGCCCTTTCTGCGTGGAAGGGCCGGCTGCTTTATTGTACGTCAGTCGCTATGCGTGTCCATGCGGCGGTTATTTCGCCCATGCCTGCCATTTTGCCTCGTTGGCATCGACCCACGCCGCGGCGACGTCGTCGATCGACTTGCCGTCGAGGTCCACCTGGCCCGAAAGCCCGTTCAGCTCTTTGACGTCGATGGTGTAGGCCTTGGCCACTTTATAGGCGACCGGCCACTTGTCCTTGAGGCCGCTCCACCCGTACTTCCAGATCTCGCCGTGCGGCTTGCCGCAATCGTACTTCGCATCCGGATTGACGCCCCACTTGGGGTCCTCGTAGCACTCCTTGGTGTGGTCGGGGAACTCGATCCATTCGCCTTCGTACTTCGCGGGCGCCCAGTGCGGCGAGTAGATCCACAGCATGATCGGCGCCTTGCGCTGATAGGCCGACTCGAGCTCGGCGAACATCGCGCCGTCGGTGCCGGCATGCACCACCGTGAAGGGCAGGCCGAGCGAGACGGCGCGCTCGTCGTCGAAGCCTTCCCAGGTCACAGGACCGCCGAGATAGCGGCCTTTGGGTGCCGTTTCAGGCGTCGAGAAGGCCTCTGCGCACTTGGGGTCCTTGAGCGCCTCCCAGTTCGGCAGGCCGGGGCACTTCTCCTTCATGTAGAGCGGATACCACCACTCTTCCTTCGCCTTGGGACCGAGAGCGCCGAGCTTCTCGGTCTGCCCCGTCGCGTCGGATGCCTTCATGGCCTCGCCCGCCGTCGTGTCCCAGTACTCGATGCCGATCGTGAGGTCACCGTTGGTCAGGCCAGTCGTGAGACTGGAGAGATAGTCGCTCGTGGGGTACTCGACCGTGTAGCCGAGCTTGGTGAGAATTCCGCCCAAGATCTTTGCGTTGAGATTGACGCTCGTCCAATCGAACAGCGCGATCTTGATCGGATCGGGCGATTCAGGTGGTGCGGCGTGAACCGGCCCGGCAACGGACAGGAAAACGGCGCAAGTGCCAGCCACGAGCGCCCTTCTGACGGAGAGATCCATAAAGGTAGCCTCCAACCCATTTTCGTTGACTTCGCTACGGAAGCAATTTCACTTACAGTTATAATTGTTGACCTGCACGGGTTGGGAGTCAATCGATCGCGCTTGCCGCCTTTTTAGGCAAATGCCTGCAAATGCCTTAAGTACACACCCGACGAGCGGAATATGCGAGCAAAGCCAGATCGAACGAGCACCGCCGCAGTGCAGCATAATCAAAAGACACAGCCGGCCCCGATCAGCGAGACCATGTGCCGAGGGGCGTCGGGGTCGTCTCATGTCGTCTAGCCCCGCGGCGGATCCGCTGGCCGAGCGCGTGGCTCGCCTCCCCATCTGGTTTGGCCGCGTCGAGCCGCTGGCGCTCAAGGGCGGCATCACCAACAAGAACTTCCTGGTCGAGGACCGCGGTCGCAAGTACGTCGTGCGCACCGGCGGCGACATCCTCGTGCACGGCATCCTGCGCTCGAGCGAGCTCGCCGCCACGCGCGCGGCGGCCGAAGCAGGCATCAGCCCGCCGGTGTTCCACACCGAGCCGGGCATCATGGTCATCGGCTACATCGACGGCCGCACCTTCGCGCCCGAGGACGTGCGCAATCCCGCAAACCTCGATCGCCTCGTCGACCTCGTGCGCCGCTGCCACCGCGATGTCGCGCGCCACCTGCGCGGCCCCGCGCCGATGTTCTGGCCGTTCCATGTCATCCGCGACTATGGCCACACGCTGAAGGCGGGCGCGAGCCGCCACTTGGCCGTTCTCCCCGACCTCCTCGCGCGCGCCGCAGAGCTCGAGGACGCCGTCGGCCCGATCGATGTCGTCTTCGGCCACAACGATCTCCTCGCCGCGAACTTCATCGACGACGGCAAGAAGCTCTGGCTCATCGATTGGGACTACGCAGGCTTCAACTCGCCGCTGTTCGATCTCGGCGGCCTCGCCTCCAACAGCGAGATGCCGGCCGACATGGCCGACGCCGTCGTCGCGAGCTACTTCGGCCGCCCGGTCGACGACGCGCTTCGTCGCCGCGCCGCCGCCATGACCGCCGCCTCGCTCCTGCGCGAGACGCTGTGGGCCATGGTGTCCGAGATCCATTCCACGGTCGATTTCGACTATACCGCCTACACCGCCGAGAATCTCGCCCGCTTCGAGGCCTCGTACGCAAGCTTGAAAACCCTGGAGCGTTCATGAGCGACCTGCCAGCCTCAGCCAAGATCATCATCATCGGCGGCGGCATCGTCGGCTGCTCGACCGCCTACCATCTCGGCAAGATGGGCCAGACCGACGTGCTGCTGCTCGAGCGCGCCAGGCTGACATCGGGCTCGACCTGGCATGCGGCCGGCCTCGTCGGCCAGTTGCGCTCGAGCGCCAACATCACCCAGCTCCTCGGCTACTCCGTCGCCCTCTACGACCGGCTCGAGACCGAGACCGGGCTTGCCACCGGCTGGAAGCGCAACGGCGGCCTGCGCCTCGCCTGCAACGCCGAACGCTGGACCGAGGTCAAGCGCCAGGCGACGACCGCCAAGTCCTTCGGCCTCGACATGCAACTCCTGACGCCGAAGGAGGCGCAGGAGCTGTGGCCGCTGATGCAGGTCGACGATGTAGTCGGCGCCGCGTTCCTGCCGACCGACGGCCAGGCCTCGCCCTCGGACATCACCATGTCGCTGGCCAAGGGCGCGCGCATGGGCGGCGTCACCATCCGCGAGGGCGTGCGCGTCGTCGGCATCGAGACCGAGGGCGGCGCCGTGCGCGCCGTCGTCACCGATCAAGGCCGCATCGCCTGCGAGAAGCTCGTCATCTGCGCCGGCCAGTGGGCGCGCCAGGTGGGCAAGCTCGCCGGCGTCAACATCCCGCTCGTCTCGATGCAGCACCAGTATCTCATCACCGAGAAGATCGAGGGCGTGACGCCCGGCCTGCCGACGCTGCGCGATCCCGACCGCCTCACGTACTGGAAGGAGGAGGTGGGCGGCCTCGTCATGGGCGGCTACGAGCCGAATCCCAAGCCTTGGAGCGAGACGCCTATCGCAGACTCGTTCGAGTTCCAGCTTCTCGACAACGATCTCGAGCATTTCGAGCCGCTGCTTGAGCTGGCGGCAGGTCGCGTGCCGGCCATGCAAACAGCCGGCATCAAGCAGTTCATGAACGGCCCCGAGAGCTTCACCCCCGACGGCAACTTCATCCTCGGCGAGGCGCCCGAGGTGAAGAACGTATTCGTCGGCGCGGGCTTCAACGCCTTCGGCATCGCCTCGGGCGGCGGCGCCGGCATGGCGCTCGCCGAGTGGGTCGCCAAGGGCGAGCCGCCCTACGATCTCTGGCCCGTCGACATCCGCCGCTTCGGCCGCAACCATCTGGACGTCAACTGGGTGCGTACGCGCACCATGGAGGCCTACGCCAAGCACTACACGATGGCCTGGCCGCACGAGGAGCACACTTCGGGGCGCCCGCTGCGCCGCTCGCCTCTCTACGATCGCTTGACCGCTGAGGGCGCCGTGTTCGGCGAGAAGCTCGGCTGGGAGCGCCCCAACTGGTTCGCGGACGGCGAGGAGGCGCGCGACATTTACAGCTACGGCCGCCCGAACTGGTTCGCCGCCGTCGGCCGCGAGCACGAAGCCGCGCGCGAGCGCGCAGCCGTCTTCGATCAGACCTCGTTCGCGAAATTCACCCTCAAGGGACGCGACGCCGAGCAGGCCCTTTCCTGGATTGCCGCCAACGACGTGGCCAAGCCCGTGGGCCGCCTCGTCTACACGCAGATGCTGAACTCGCGCGGCGGCATCGAATGCGACCTGACCGTCGCCCGCGTGGCCGACGACGAGTACTACATCGTCACCGGCACCGGCTTCGCCACGCACGACTTCAACTGGATTTCGCGCTCCATTCCGGCTGGCCTCGATGCCCGCCTCACCGATGTCACATCCGCTTATGGCGTTCTCGCCGTCATGGGGCCGAGATCACGCGACGTGCTGGCGCCGCTCACCAGCGCCGACGTGTCGAACGCGGCATTCCCGTTCGGTCACGCCCGGCGCATCACGCTTGCGGGCGCTCCGGTGCTGGCGCTGCGCGTCACCTATGTCGGTGAGCTCGGCTGGGAGCTGCACATCCCGGTCGAGTTCATGGCCACCGTCTACGATGCGCTGATGGCCGAAGGCGCAAAGCACGGCATCGCCAACGCCGGCTATCGCGCCATCGAGTCGCTGCGCTTGGAGAAGGGGTATCGCGCCTGGGCCTCCGACATCGGCGCCGATCACTCGCCGCTTGTGGCCGGCATGGGCTGGGCGGTGAAACTGAAGTCGAACATCCCGTTCCAGGGCCGCGAGGCGCTCTCGGCGCAGGCGGCCAAACCGCTGCCGCGCCTGCTCGCCGGCTTCACCGCCGATCCCGATGTCGTGCTGCTCGGCCGCGAGACCATCTACCGCAACGGCGAGCGCGTCGGCTGGCTGTCGAGCGGCGGCTTCGGCTACACCGTGGGCCGCGCCATCGGCTACGGCTACGTGCGCCGGCCCGAGCAGGGGGTGGATGCGGATTTCGTGCTGTCGGGAACCTACGAGCTCGAGGTCGCGACCGAGCGTGTTCCTGCAAAAGTCACGCTGGAAGCCCCCTACGATCCGGCGGGCGCGCGCATTCGCGGCTGATCGGCCCCCAAGACAAGACACCAGGCAAGAGTTGCCCCCCAGGGGGCTAGGAGGGGAACGAAGCACGGGTTGAGGGAAGCCGTGCTGGCAGATGAACGCGCGCCTCCCGCAAAAAGTTCCGCAGTGCGGGGAACGTGCGCCTGTTTAAGCCACGCCGTGCTGCTTGAGCCAGGCGAGGAGGCGCGACCAGCCTTCCTTCGCGTGCTCCGCGCGATAGCTCGGCCGGTAGTCGGCATGGAAGGCGTGCGGCGCGCCGTCGAACACGACGATGTCGCACGTCTTGCCGGCCTTGCTGCAGGCAGCGCGCATGGCCTCGATCGTATCGGGTGGGATGCCCTGGTCCGCCCCTCCATAGAGGCCGAGCACCGGCGCGTTGAGGCCCGCCGCGACGTCGACCGGATGCTTCGGCGTGAGCTCCGTCGCGTCGCCCACGAGGCGCCCGTACCAGGCGACGGCGGCTTTCACTTTGGGACTATGCGCCGTGTAGAGCCAGGTGACGCGCCCGCCCCAGCAGAAGCCGGTGATGCCGAGCTTCTCGATGTTGGCCGAGCCCGAAGCAGCGGCGAACACCACCGCCGCGTCGAGGTCGCCCATCACCTGCGCGTCCGGAACCTTGGCCACGACGACGCGGATCTCGTCGATGCTCGTGAGATTCGCGACCTCGCCCTGGCGCACATAGAGCTCGGGCGCGATCGCCATGTATCCGGCCTTCGCGAGCCGCCGGCAGACATCCTTGATGTACTCGTGCACGCCGAAGATTTCCTGCACCACGAGCACGAGCGGAAACGGGCCGCCCGTGGCCGGCATGGCCCGGTAGGCAGGGATGGCGCGGTCAGCGGCCGGGATTTGCACTTCGCCCGCCGTGAGCCCGTCCGTGTCCGTCGTGATGGCGGTCTCCGCCGCGATGGGCTGGGTCGCAAGCGCGAACCCCGTGGCGAGCGTCGCGATCACCGCCTCGCGCCGCGACGGCGCGAACTTCGGAAACAGGCTCAGCACATCGGTGGCGAAGTTGGCCGCGCCCGGGTCCTTGTCGCTCGCCCCATCCTTGTCGCTCGGTCCATCCTTTTCGCTCGGCCCATCCTTTTCGCTCGCGTGTGTCATGCGCTCTCCCTTGTCCCGCAAGCCTGCGCCGCACGCCCGTCAAGTTGGTGACATGGGGCCGCAACCGGCAGGATCAAGCGCAGCATGCAACGGACGAGGCGGAAGAGGGGTCAGCGTTTGCCGCGCCCGGAGGGCTTCTTGGCAGGCTTGGCGACCGCGCTCTTCCACTCCTGGCCCGTGAGCGCGCCGCTGTTCTCCATACGCCGCCGCCGGTGCGCCTCGAGCCGCGCCCGCTTGAGCAGGATGGCGTCGTAGTTGGGATGGCTGGGGTCGAGCTGTGAAGAGCCGGGTTCAGGCGGCTTTTTCTTCTTCATCGGAACCTGCAGAGGCATGCAAGACGGAACGCGTGAAAATCGTTCCCACCTTACAGGGAAAATTTCCCGATCGAAGCCCCGGCCATTGAAAAATTTCAGGGAAAAGAGCGTGCGCCCCCGGAGCTCGGTTCGGCACGGCTCAGCGCAGGATCGCCACCACGCGTGCCGGCGCCGCGGATGCCCCCACGATCTTGAGCGGGAACACCGCCACCTCGAACCCGTGGGGCGGGAGCGCGGCGAGATTGACCAGCTGCTCCATGTGCCAGTAGGGACGCCGCTGCCCGACCCGGTGCGCCTCCCAGAAGAGCGTCGCATCCCCCGTCGCGCGCGACTTGGCGATCTGCGCACGGAACGGCAGGTCCCATCCCCACTGGTCGATGCCCATGACGGTGACGCCCTGGTCGATGAGCCATTCGGTGGCGGCGGCGCTCATGCCCGTGCCCCGCTGCCAGTAGTCCCTGGTGTCGATCAGCGCGTCGCGGCCGGTCCGGATCAGCACGATCGTTTGCTCGGTGAGGGTTGCGCCATTCCTGGCCAGGGCCGCCACAAGGTCCGCGACCGTGATCGGATCGTCGTCGTCTTTGTGCGAGAGATCGAGCACGACGCCCGGACCGACGCAGCGTTCGAGCGGCATCTCGTCGATGGTTTGCGCCCGTGCGCCCGCCGAGACCGGCCCATAGTGCCATGGCGCATCGATGTGCGTCGTCGCGTGCACGCCCATGCGGATGGTGTCGTCGGCCCAGCCTACGAAGTCGCGCGGGAAGAGCCGCCACGGCAATCCGAGAATCCAAACGAGCAGCCGCGCCGCCTTGTGCGGCTTGTGCTTCACGCTGACCCGCATGAAGAACGGGTCGGCGCTGTTGTGCCGCACGGGCTTCGAGAGGTCGATCACCTTCATGGACGCTCCTGTCCTTCCCGAGAGATGCTGTTGCGGACGCGGCCGATGCCCTCGATGGCGATCTCGATCGCATCGCCCGCGTCGAGCAGGCGCCCGCTCTCGATACCGCTGCCGCCGGGCAGCGTGCCGGTCGCGAAAAGCTCGCCGGGATAAAGCTGCTCGCAGCGCGATGCGTGCGCAAGCATTTCGCCGAGCGACCAGCGCGGCCCCGCAGTCGAGGTCTCGGCGACGAGCGCACCATTGATGCGCACGGTTCCCCGCAGAGATTGCCAGCGCGGCACAATCTCGTCCGCGCTGACGACGACGCCCGATAGGCCGTTGCGGAAGTGCTTCGACTTCTGCGGCCCGAAGCCCGAGGCCATCTCCTCGCGCTGCACGTTGCGCGCGCTGAAGTCGTTGACGACGACGAAGCCGCCGATCGCCGCCTCGGCTTCCTCGGGGTCGGCGTTGAAAAGCCCGCTCTGGAGCACGAGGCCCAGCTCGAGCTCGTAGTCGAGCGCCGTCGCATAGCGAGGAATGGCGATGTCCTCGCCATCGCCGGCAAAGGCGAGATGATTGCCCATGTAGTAGATCGGCTGCCGGTACCAGAGCCGGTGCGGTTTCAGGAGCGGGAACGGCGCACCGAGCACGCGCTCATACCCGCGAACGATCGGCCACAAGGCCGGCATGGACATCCGCACGAAGCCGCGCGCCGCGCCGATGGCGTGCGCCTCGTAGAGCATGAAGTCGCGGAACGAGAGCGGCGCGAAAGGCAGCGCGACCGTGCGCGCCCCGTCAGCTTCGGGCGCCAGGCCCCTGGCGGCCTCCTCCGCGCGGGCACGCACGTCGTCGGGCGCGCCGAGGAATGCCACGGTATCACGCGCCCACAGCGCGATGTCGGACTCGGCGAGGGCGGGTCTCGCCGCGCTCAGCGCCCGGCCCGCATTCACCCATGCGTCGCCAACCGCGATCTCGACCGCGAGCGCCGCGCCATCCCTGACACGCCTGAGCTTCATGTTTCGATCCGCACAAATGAGGGCTTGCTTCTATATCTCAGCACCGGGAGATGTGAGATTGAACAATCCTGCTGTTAAGGATGCCGCGCGCGTTGTCGCGGTTGCCGCCCGCCGCCGGCCGTGCCATGCAGCAGGCGCCCTCTAAACAACGGCCGACCCCTCCATGACCGCCACCTGGCTCGAAGCACCGTGCCCTGACCCGTCCGCCCGCCACGAGGCCGAGGCCCGCGCGCGCCAGGCCGTGCTCACCAAGCCCGCGGGCTCGCTCGGTGCGCTCGAAACGCTGGCCATCAGGCTCGCGAGCCTGCAGGTCACCGGCCGCCCGCGCGCCGCCAACGCGGCGATCATCCTCTTTGCAGGTGACCACGGCGTCGCCGCGCAGGGCATCTCGGCCTATCCCAGCTCCGTCACTGTCGAGATGTTGCGCAACTTCGCGTCGGGCGGCGCTGCGATTGCGGTGCTCGCCCGCGAGCTTGGCGTGCCGCTGACGGTCGTCGATGCGGGAACGCTCGCGGAGGAGCCCGTCCCCGGAACGGTCGTCGACAAGCCGCGCCGCGGCACGCGCGACTTCACCGCCGAGCCGGCCATGACGGAGGCGGAGCGCGACGCCGCGCTCGCAGCCGGACGCCGCGCCGTCGAGGCGGCAGGCGCCCCCGACCTCCTGATCTTCGGCGAGATGGGCATCGGCAACACGACCTCGGCCGCCGCCATGGCCTCCGCGCTGCTCGGCAAGCCGCCCGCTGACATCGCCGGCGCTGGCACCGGCCTCGACGACGCCGGCATCGCGCACAAGGTGCGCGTCATCGAAAGCGCGCTTGCGCTGCATGGACTGACTGACCCAGGCGTCGACCCGCGCCGCGTTCTCGCGTGCGTCGGCGGCCTCGAGATTGCAGCCCTGACCGGAGCCATCATCGCCGCCGCACAGGCCGGGCGCCCTGTGCTCATCGACGGCTTCATCGTCACCGTCGCCGCTCTCGCCGCGAGCCGGCTCAATCCCACCTGCAGCCCCTGGCTCCTTTATTCGCATCGCTCCGCCGAGCGCGGCCACGCCGTCGTGCTCGAGGCGCTCGGCGCCCGACCTCTGCTCGCCCTCGACCTGCGTCTCGGCGAGGGCTCCGGCGCCGCGACGGCGCTGGCCGTGCTGCGGCTCGCCTGCGCGCTTCACAACGGCATGGCGACCTTCGGGGAGGCGGCGGTGTCGGGCCGCACCGGCGGATGACGCGCGTCGGCTTCCTGCGCCATGGCGAGACGGAAGCGGGGGACGCCCTGATCGGCCGCACGGATCCGCACCTCACGCAAAAAGGGCGCGAGACTGTCGCGCGCCAGCTCGGCGGACGGCGCTGGCCGGTCGTGATCGCCTCGCCTTTGATGCGGGCGCGCGAGACAGCGGAGATCGCCGCGCGCGCAAGCGCGGCCACCATCGAGATCGATCCCGCATGGCGTGAGATCGACTTCGGCGACTGGGACGGCCTCGGCCGTGATGCGCTCGCGGGCGACGCGCGCCTCGCTGCCTTCTACGCCGACCCCACCGCCAATCCGCCGCCGGGCGGCGAGACCATGGCGGATGTGCACATGCGCGTCGCGGCCGCCCTCGATCGCCTCGCTCAGCGCGAGGGGCCAATTCTCGTCGCCGCCCACGGCGGATCGATCCGCATGGCGCTCTCGATCCTGCTCGGCCTTCCTCTGGCAAAACTGTGGTTCATCCGCATCCGCCAAGGCACACGCGTTGGCGTCGAGATCGGCCGCGACGCGACGCACGGCCTCTGGGGCGAGCTGATCGAGATCGCGCAGCCGGAGGACGACGCCCCATGATGGGAGTTATGACCGGCTTTTTCGCGGCCCTCGGATTCCTGACGCGCATCCCGGCGCCAGCCTTCGCGACCGGCGATGCCCAAGGCGATCTTGCCCGCGCCGCGCCGTGGCTGCCGGTCGTCGGCGCGCTGGTCGGCGCCTATGTCGCCCTTGCGCTGACCCTCGGCGCGTTCGCCGGTCCCTGGATCGCGGCCCTCGCTGGTATCCTGACCTGGGTGATCATCACCGGCGCGCTCCACCTCGACGGGCTCGCCGACGTGGCCGACGGGCTCGGCGCCGCGCATGGCGACACGCAGCGCTTCCTCGAGGTCGCCCGCGATTCCCACCTCGGCAGCTTCGGCGCCGTCGCTCTCGTTCTGCAGATTGCCGCCAAGCTCATCCTGCTCGCGGCACTGGCTGGGCGCGCAGGCCCGCACATGCTCCACCTCGCTCCCGCATTGATTCTGATTGCGGCCTGGGCGCGCTGGCTGCCGCTTGCGCTGGCCAGCGCCATGCCGCCGCTCGCCGGTGGAATGGCGAGCCGCCTGGCAGCCGGCATCAGGACGCCAATCGTCATCGTGGAAGCCATGGCGCTTGCCGCGCTGTCCGCCTGGCTGGCGCCCGTCCTGCTCGCGGCGCTTCCGCTCGCTGCCGGGCACGCGCTCTATTGGCGCGCCCGCCTCGGCGGCATCACCGGCGATTGCCACGGCGCCAGCATCGAGATCATGGAATCCCTGTTGCTGCTCGCGCTGCTTCTGCGCTGAGGCGCATTTCGCCGGCCCGGCAGGTGTGTTAGCACCCAACGTCGAACTGATTTCCGGCGGCGGAGACACGGATGACGCTTGCGCTGGCCTTTGTCGCGCTTCTGATCGAGGCCGTGGCCGGCTATCCCGAGGCGCTGCTCGCGCGCATCGGCCATCCCGTGACCTGGATAGGATCGCTGGTCGCCCGCGCCGAGGCGGTGTGGAACGAGGGCCACCTGACGTTTGCGGCAGCCCGTCTGCGCGGCATCCTCGCCCTCGCCACCGTGCTGCTCGTCACGGCCTCGATCGCCTTTCTGATCGCGGGCGCGCTCGGCCTGTTCCTCCCGCCGTGGGCGGTGCTGATCATCGAGGCCGTTCTCGCCAGCACGTTGCTCGCCGCGCGCAGTCTCGACGATCACGTGGCGCACGTGGCCGACGAGCTCGAAAGCCGCGGCCTCGAAGGCGGACGCGAGGCTGTCGCCCACATCGTCGGACGCGATCCCGCCTCGCTCGACGAGGCCGGCGTCTCGCGCGCCGCCATCGAGAGCCTGGCCGAGAACTTTTCCGACGGCGTGGTGGCGCCGGTCTTCTGGCTGATCGTGGGTGGCCTGCCCGGATGTGCGCTCTACAAGGCGATCAACACCGCCGACAGCATGATCGGCCACAAGTCGGAGCGGTACGAGGCCTTCGGATGGGCTTCCGCGCGGCTCGACGATCTGGTCAACCTGCCGGCATCGCGCTTGTCGGCGCTCTGGCTCGTCGCTGCGGCGTGGCTGATGCGGGGTGCCGACTGGCGCGCCTCCGCCCTCGCCGCTCTGACGGACGCCCCGCGCCACCGCTCGCCCAATGCCGGCTGGCCGGAAGCCGCCATGGCGGGCGCCTTGGGCCTCGCGCTTGCAGGACCGCGCATGTATGGCGGCAAGCGTGTCGACGATGCCTGGATGGGCTCTGGGCGGCGCGACGCGACATCCGCCGACATCCATCGCGCGCTCCGCCTCTATCGCATCGCCTACGTAATCCAGGCCGCCGTCATCGCCGCACTCGCACTCATCGCGCTTCTTCTCTTCTAAGGATGGCGCGCGCGGTCATCGCGTCTGCGCCTTGAGCGTGAGCGCAAGCCCGGCCGCCATGAGCACGACGCGATCCGCCTCCGCCGCGATCGCCGCGTTGAGCCGGCCTTGCGCATCACGGAATGCCCGCGCCAGCGCGTTGTCGGGCACGATGCCGAGCCCGACCTCGTTGCTGACCATCACGATCGGGCCGGTGGCTTTGCCGAGGGCCTCGATCAGATGCGCCGTCTCCGCCTCGACATCGCGGTTCGCCAGCATGACGTTGCTGAGCCACAGCGTCAGGCAGTCGATCAGCATGGGCCGCGTCTCGCTGGCGTGCTTGGTAAGGAACGCCGCCAGCGCCAGCGGCACCTCGTGCGTCGTCCACCCCGGCCCGCGCCGCGCCGCATGATGCCGGATGCGTTCCGCCATCTCGTCGTCCCGCGCCTCCCCGGTTGCGACATAGATCCAGGGCGCCGGGCGGCCCGTGATGAGCCCTTCGGCGAAACGGCTCTTGCCCGAGCGCGCGCCGCCGAGAACCAGGCTGAGGCGGGGGAGAAGGGTCGTCATTTGGAACTGCCCAGGCGCGAAAACCGCCTTTGTTTGACAGGACTTGGGCACAAAGGCTATCTCAATCCGCCGGCCCTGGCCCCCGCGCCGCAGCCCCCTTACTCACGGCACCCCAGAGAGCCCTTGACCACTCAGCCCGACACCCGAGGCCGTGCGGCCGCCGCGACGATCTTCGTCTGCACCACGTGCCGGCGCAAGCGCGCCGATCGCCCTGAAGGCTACGACCTCCCCGGCGTCGGGCTTGCAGCAGCGCTCGCGGAAGAGATCCTGCGCCAGGGCCTCGCCGAGCTCACCGTCATCCCCGTCGCCTGCCTTGCCGTTTGCCGGCGGCCCTGTACGGTGGCGTTCGCGGCGCCGGGCAAGTGGACGCATCTCGTGGGCGATCTCGATGCGGACGCTCATGTGGCGGACATCGTCGCCACCGCCCTTGCTGTGGCGCGCTCGGAGGACGGCATCGTGCCTTGGGTCGAGCGCCCGCAGTCGATCAAGAGCGGCGGGCTCGCCCGCGTGCCGCCGCTCGGCTCGTGACAAGCGAAGATGCTAACCTCGTGACACGACGACCATGAGCTTTCCGCCGGACATTGTCCCGCCGTTCCCGGAGATGCAGCTGGGCGAGGTCTGGCTCGTGGGTGCCGGGCCGGGCGACCCGCGTCTCCTGACGCTCATGGCCGTGCACGCGCTGGCCTCAGCCGACACCGTGATCCACGACGCCCTGGTCGATCCCCGCATCCTGCGCCTCGCCAGGGAGAGCGCCGAGCTGCACTTCGCCGGCAAGCGCGGCGGCCGCCCGTCGCCGAACCAGCGCGACATCAACGAGCTGATCGTCGCCGAGGCGAAACGAGGCCGCCGCGTGCTGCGCCTCAAGGGCGGCGATCCGTTCGTCTTCGGCCGCGGCGGCGAGGAGGCCGAGGCGCTGCTGCGGGCCGGCATCCCGTTCCGCATCGTGCCGGGGCTCACCTCGGGGCTCGCCGCCGCCGCGCTGGCCGGCATCCCCGCCACGACGCGCGAGACCAACCACGCCGTCATCCTCGCCGCCGGCCATCGCGCCGACGGGGACGGCGCCGCGCACGCGTGGGAAGCGCTCGCCGCCACCGGCCAGCCGATCATCCTCTACATGGCGCTGGCGCAGATCGAGGAGATCGTGGCCGCATTCCTGCGCGGCGGCATGAGCCCCGACACGCCCGCGACCGTCATCTCGCACGCCACGGGCGAGGGCGAGCGCATCCTCGAGACGCGTGTCTCGGCGCTGGTCGTGGACATCCAGAGTGCCGCCATCGAGGCACCGGCCGTCATCGTCGTCGGCTCCATCGCGGCACTGCGCGCCGTGCTGGCCCCCGGCATGGTGAAGCCGTGAGCGCTCCGCCGCCCTTCGGCCCCGAGTTCAAGGCCGCCCTGCGCGACCTCATGCTCTGGCGCCGCGACGTGCGCCGCTTCCGCACCGATCCGCTGCCGGACGCCGACGTCGCCCGCCTGATCGATCTCGCATGCGTCGCGCCCTCCGTCGGCAATTCCCAGCCCTGGCGCTTCGTGCTTGTCGAGTCCGAGCCTTGCCGCCGCGCCGCGCGCGAAAGCTTTGCCCGCGCCAACCGTGCGGCGCTCGACGGCTATGACGGCGAGAGCCGCGCGCTCTATGCACGCTTGAAGCTCGAAGGCCTGCACGCAGCCCCGGTGCATCTCGCGGTCTTCGCCGACGAGGCGACCGGGCGCGGCGCGGGCCTCGGCCGCCAGACCATGCCGGAGACTCTGCGCTATTCTGTCGTCGGCGCAATCCACCACTTGTGGCTTGCCGCCCGCGCCGAGGGGATAGGCGTCGGCTGGATCTCGATTCTCGAGCCGGGCGTCGTGACGAGGGCGCTCAGTGTGCCGGTCGGCTGGGCGCTGGTCGCATACCTTTGTCTCGGCTGGCCGGTCGAGGAGCATCTCGACCCGGAGCTGGAGCGGGCAGGGTGGCAGGCGCGCGCCACGCCATCTGGGTTCATCCTCAGGCGTTGAGCCCAAGCTTGTCTCCCGCCCCGGCTCGCAGTATGCAAGCCCCGGTGGCAATCACCAACGAGGTCGCCCATGTCAGCGCGCATTTTCAAACCGGCCAAGACCGCCATGCAGTCGGGTGCGGCGCGCACCAAGGAATGGGTGCTCGACTATGACGCGGCCATTGCCCGCCAGGTTGAGCCGCTGATGGGCTGGACCAGCTCCGCCGACACGCGCCCCCAGGTGCGTCTCGAGTTCGCGACCAAGGAGGAGGCGATCGCCTACGCCGAGCGCTATGGCATCCCCTACCGGGTCGACGAGCCGAACCCGCGCCACCTCGTTCGCAAGTCCTACGCCGACAATTTCCGTTTCGGCCGCCTGGGCACCTGGACGCACTGAGCGCGGCGGGAATCCGGTACTCTGATCGAGGCCTGGGCCGACGCCGGGGCTGCCTGCCCCCGATTCTGACCCGAAAGACGCCTCAAACCGCTACGGGACGACTTTGCCAGCGCCGGCGGCTCTGGTAATCAGGCCGTGCTGCCGCCTTGTGATTTGCAGCCCACCGCCGCCCGCCGCACGATCCCGTAGCTCAGTTGGATAGAGCACCTGCCTTCTAAGCAGGGGGTCGCAGGTTCGAATCCTGCCGGGATCGCCACTGCATTCCGCGGGTTGCGCGAACGGCAAAGCGGTCCGTGACTCGCAGGATATGAGCCTCTGGGACGACGGATGTGCGGTATTGCAGGCGGGCTTTGGCGTGATCGTCGCAACGATGTCGACAAGCGGGTCGACGCCGCCATAAGCGCGATGCGCCACCGCGGTCCGAACGACTCCGGAAAAGAGATCGTCAGCGGCCCTCACGGCATGGCCGCTCTCGGTCATACGCGACTGTCGATCATCGATCTTGCCGGCGGCCGCCAGCCCATGCAGAGCCAGGATGCATCGCTCGTGCTGGTCTTCAATGGCGAGATCTATAACTACCGGGAGCTCCGCGATGAGCTCCGCGCGCTCGGCCGCTCGTTCCGGTCGCAATCCGACACCGAGGTCTTGCTGGCAGCTTGGGAGCAATGGGGCAAGGCCTGTCTCGCCAGGTTCGAGGGCATGTTCGCCTTCGCTCTGCTCGACCGGACGCGCATGCGGCTGACGTGCGCGCGAGACGCTTTCGGCATCAAGCCGTTTTTCTACAGCCATGACGACGACGGGTTTCTGTTCGCGTCCGAGCAGCGGGCTCTGCTCGCGCTGCGCGGCCGGCCGGCAAAGGCCGATGTCCAGCGCGCCTACGACTATCTCGTGCATGGAGACTACGACAGCCGGGAACGTACTTTTGTCGAAGGTGTGCGCCACCTGCCTCCCGGCTCGCTCATCGAGCTCGACCTTGCCCCGGGCAAGAGAGTCGAGCCCTCGCTCTGGTGGAAGGCATCGACGGCGGAAACGTCCGCCCTTTCGTTCGGGCAGGCCGCGGAGGCTCTGCGCGCTCGGTTCATTCACAATATCAAGCTGCATCTCCGCAGCGACGTGCCGCTGGGAGTGAACCTGTCCGGCGGGCTGGACTCGTCGGCCGTCGCCTGTGCCATCCGGCATGTCGAGCCGAAAATGCCCATCAACACCTTCAGCTACATCGCCGATGGTGCCGATGTGTCCGAGGAGGCGTGGGTCGATACGATCAATACGGCAATCGACGCCAAGCCCCACAAAGTCCGCGCGAGCGCTGAAGACCTGGCCCGCGACCTCGACGCGATCGTCATGGCTCAGGGAGAGCCGTTCGGAAGCACCAGCATCTACGCGCAGTACCGCGTGTTCGGGCTCGCGCGCGAGAGCGGCGTCACCGTCACCTTGGACGGGCAAGGCGCCGACGAGCTGCTCGCTGGCTACGTCGGCTACCCCGGTCACCGACTGCTGAGCCTGCTCGAGCGCGGTCGCATTGGCGCCATGCACGGGTTCGCGCGACGGTGGGCGACATGGCCGGGCCGCTCCTATCGCCAGGCCTGGATGCACCTCGGTCGCACGATTGCTCCGGACCGGCTCTACGGCATCGCGCGCAAGGTGCACGGAAGGGATTTCAAGCCGCGTTGGCTCAAGACAAGCGCGCTCGAGGATGCGGGTGTCCGGTTCAACGAGGCGCGGCCGCCGCTCGCCAAGGGCAACGGCGGCCGGCGGGTGGTGGAGCAAATGGCCTACAGCCTGCAGACGCGCGGGCTGCCACATCTCCTGCGGCACGCCGACCGCAGCTCGATGGCGTTCTCCATCGAGAGCCGCGTTCCCTTCCTGACCACGCCGATGGCCGACTTTCTGTTGTCGCTTCCCGAGAGCTACCTGATCTCGGATGGGG
>JBFXEP010000008.1:0-22196 GCA_050179995.1 Hyphomicrobium sp. | reverse complement strand
AGGATGACGGCCGCGGGCTTCAGCCGCGCAAAGGCCGCCTCGGCCTGCTGGAAGGGGTGGATTTCGCAATAGACGCCAGCCTCGCGCACACGCCGCGCGATGAGCTGCGTCACCTGGCTGCCGAAATCGATGATCAGGACGGTCGAGGACATGAAGTGAGGGGCCTCCCGCTGCAAAAAGGGGGTAGACCACCCCTCTTTCCCAGCGTCAAGCGGACGGCACCCAACGCAAAGCCGCAGTCCACGGGAAGCGTCCGCCTAGCTCCCCGCCGGCGAATCACCCCCGTTAACCCGGCGCTAAGATCGATGGCCGTCCACGCCGCCGCGCCTACGCGGCCTTAACCGCCCCGGCATACTCCTTGAATGGCACGCGAACGGCATGCTGCGCGAGTGGCAGGGCCGGGAGCAAAGGGGCGAGGAGCATGGCAACCGCAATTCTAGAGATCGGAACGGCCGTGGCGGCGGCCGGTGCGAGCGCGGCGTATCTGCGCTGGTGCCGTTCCGCCCGCGACACCTACTCCGAGCCCTTGCGGCTCACCGTCCAGCGTTGGGTCCTCGGCACCCTCTTTGCGCTGAAGCCGGAGCGTATCCGCGACCTCCCGCTTCTCCTTGCCTACACCGCGCGCGATATCCTTGAGGGCGGTACGCGCATCCCCGATCAGAAGAAAACCTTCCCGCGCCCCGACACCTTCGCCGGCGTCTGTCGCGGCCTTTCGCCCGACACCATGCTGGCGGCGCTGCGCCTGGGCTTCTTCCCCTGGTGCCACGTCGGCCCCATGAAGTGGTGGACGCGCGAGAAGCGCATGGTGCTCTTCTTCGCCGACCACAAGCTCGAGAAGCGCTGCCTGCGCGAGATGAAGAAGAACGCCTACCACATGACGTTCGACACCGCCTTCGACGATGTGGTGCGCGAATGCGCCGCCCCGCGCAGCTACAATTGGCACACGCTGACCTGGATCACGCCCGCCATCCGCCGCCTCTACGCCGAGCTGCATCGACGCGGGCACGCGCATTCGTTCGAGATCTGGAACGAGCAGGGAGCCCTCGTCGGCGGCGGCTTCGGCATCGCCATCGGCCGCATCTTCATCTCGGATTCGCTCTTCAGCCGCGAGCGCGACGTCTCGAAGATGGCAAGCTCGGCCCTCTACTACCACCTCGCCAAATGGGGCTTCGTCCTCTGTGACGGGCGCGACTTCACGCCGATGCAGGAAGCCATGGGCTATCGCGAGATCCCGCGCGCCGAGCACGAGCGTCTGCTCGCCGAGCATGCCGGCGGAGAGGTCCGGCCCGGACCCTGGCGCGCCGAAGCCGACCTCGCGACCGTCGCGCAATGGGTCGCGGCGAAGAAGCAATCCACTGCCGCGCAAACCCAGGACACGCCGGCGCACACCTGCGCGTGAGCGCGGTCCTGAGGGGTTCACGGCCTGTTAAGGGTATCGGCAGGACGCGGCCCCAGGTCCACAACCGCTTAACGGACGCAAGGCTAACGTGCGACCGGCACAGGGGAAGGCGAGCGACGGCATGGCGAACGCGATGGCAAAGCCCGATGGAGACACGCTGGTCGACGGCGCGCGCGAGGTTTTGCGCGCGACGCTATTCCGCGAAACCTGGAACACGTGGGCCCAACGCTGGGTGCTTGGCACCGCCTATGCCCTGATGCCCGTCCGCATCCGGAGCTATCCCAGTCTCGTCTGGCACACGCTTTCCGACCTGGCGCGCGGCGGCACACCCGTCCCTGATCAGGCACGCACGCACCCGATCCCCGACACGTTTGCCGGCGTCTGTCGCCGCATCTCCCCTGAGACCATTCTCGCCGCCGCACGCCTGGGCTTCTACCCGTGGTGCCATTGCGGCCCGCTCAAGTGGTGGACGTCGCAGTGGCGCATGGTGCTCTTCTTCAACGAGCACCACATCCCGAAGCGCCTGCGCCGCGACATGAAGAAGGCACCCTACCGCGTCACCTTCGACCAGGCCTTCGAGCAGGTCATTGCCGCCTGCGCCGGCCAGCGCAGCTACAACAAGCACGCGCTGACCTGGATCACGCCGCGGATCATGCGCCTCTACGCCGGGCTCTTCGACCAGGGCCACGCCCACTCGTTCGAGGTGTGGGACGCCGACGGTAAGCTCGTCGGCGGCGGCTACGGCCTCTCGGTGGGACGCGTCTTCATCACCGAATCGCAGTTCAGCCTCGCGCCCAACACGTCGAAGATGGGCTTCGCGGTGCTCAACTATCACCTGGCCAAGTGGGGCTACGTCCTCAACGACGGCAAGAACTTCACGCCGACCATCGAGGCCATGGGCTTCCGCCTCATCCCGCGCTGCGACCACGAGGCGATCCTGCGCGACAGCACCCAGATTGGCGCCATGGGCGGCAAGGTCGGCCGCTGGAACGTGGACGCCGATCTCGCCACCGTCGCCGCCTGGGAGCCCAAGCCCGAGACCGCCGCCGCAGCCTGAGCTAAAGCGCCGGCTCCGTCTGCACGGCCTGCGGGCGTGCGACCACACCGAGCCGCTCCACCGCCGCTTGCAGAATCTGCGCGAGCAGCTCCGAGTAGCGCAGCCCCTGCCACCCCGCCATGATGTTGAGCTTCCCGTCCCAGCACCAGCCGGGATTGGGATTGACCTCGAGCAGCTTGATCTCGCCGTTGGCGTCGGCGCGGAAGTCGAAGCGCGCGTAGTCGCGGCAGCCGAGGCGCTCGAAGAGCCGCGCCGAGTGCTCGACCAGCTGCTGCTGCGCGATCTCAGAAAGCTGCGCCTCGCGGTAGCGGATCTGCGTCCAGTAGGCGCTCTCCGGCTCCCACTTGCTCTCGTAGCCGAGGATCTTCGGCAGCTTGGGATCCAGCCGCGAGAAGTCGACCTCGAGGATCGGCAGCGCCCGCAAGCCCTGGTCCGGATTTCCGATCAGCCCCACCGAGTACTCGGCCCCCGTGAGGAACTCCTGCACCAGGACGGACCGCCTGGGAAACTCGGTGCGCAACCGCTCGAGGTAGTCGAGCAAGGCTTTCTCGTTGCCGACCACCGCCTCCATGGTGATGCCCTGCGAGCTGTCGCCCGTGTTCGGCTTCAGGATCGCCGGGAACACCGAGGGCAGCGTCGCGCCCTGGTCGCCGGGCCGCACATAGGTCTCGAGCGGCACTGGCACGTCGAGCGTCATGGCGACGGCGCGTACGAGGCCCTTGTCGTAGCACGCCGCCAGCGCCGCCGGCGCGCCGCCCGTGTAGACAAGCCCCAGCGCATCGAGCAACGCCGGCACGTGCAGCTCCTTGAAGGGATCGTTGTTGAATCCCTCGTCGCAGAGATTGAACACGAGGTCCGTGCGCAGGTCCGTGAGGTCGCGGTCGAGCGTCGCATGGTTGTCGAGATAGCGGAATTTGTACTGCGTGAGCTCGGCGAGCGCGTCCTTGAGGCGCCGCACGGTCTCCATGTCCTCATCCTGGAACTCCCCGCCCCGCTTCACCTGGTCCGGAAGCCGCGGATCGCCGAGCAGCACCGTGACGTCGAGCCGTTGCAGCTTGCCGCGCGGCTTGCGCGCCGGAAGCTGCGGCGCATCCGCCGAGAGCAGAAGCCGCCGCGCCATCATGCCGAGATCCTGGTCGCGGTCCGAGAGCGATTCCGCGCTGCCGTGGTGGCGGATGTTGCGGAACCCGCAGCGCTCCAAAAGCCTGGTGATGCTGTCGCGCGTGTAGAGCCGCTCGGCGTAGAACTGGTCGGCGATGACGCCGGTCTCGTCGTGCACGATGACCTCGCGCGAGATGAGCCGGTCGCGATCCGCCGACAGCGAGCGCTCGCGGCACACGAAATGGTGCTCGTCGATCCACTCCCACGAGCGGCGCTCGAAGTGGTCGGCCATGTAGGCGCCGTCCGTGATGTCGAGCACGAGCTGCCCTGACGGACGCAGCAGCTTGCCGACCGTGGTCAGCACGCGCTCGTCGTCCGTCTTGTTGGAGAAGTATCCGAACGAGTTGCCCATGATGGCCACGCAATCGAAGCTGCTCTCGTTGAGCCGCGGATTGCGCGCATCCCCTTCCCTGAACACGACAGGAAGGCCCTCGGCCTGCGCGCGCTTCTTGGCGAGGCGGATGAGATAGCGCGAGCGATCGACGCCAGTGACGGATTTGAAGCCCCGCCGCGCCAGCTCCAGGCAGTGCCGCCCCTGGCCGCAGCAGAGGTCGAGGATCGCGCTATGCGGCTGGATCGCCGCCGCCGCGACGATGAAATCCACCTCGCGCCGCGTGTTCTCGTTGTTTTCGACCACGTCGCCGTCGGTCTTGACGTAGAGCGCATTGAAAAGCTTGCGCCACCACTCGGCAGGGAGGTGCTGCTCGAGGTCGGCGACAGGTCCGAGACAGGAGCGCGGCGAGGGACGCTTCGGTTTCTTCACCTTCGGCGCGGAGGCCATGATGGACGATCGTCCTTGGGAGCCGGTGTGTGCCTGGGGCCGGTGCTGTCTATAACCAGCACGTGGCGAGGTTCACGCAATATGAGAACCCATCGCCGCGACTTCGGCAGGCGCGCGAAAGACCGCTCGGCGTCTTCGCAGCGCCGGGAACGTAGTCGATGATTGTGACATTGCAAGCAGCGTCTGGGTGCCGTCCCCGGCAGTCATCGCCACTAGGCCTTCCGCTCGAAACTGGCGATAAAAAAACCGTCCGTGCCGTGCGAGGCGGGCGTGAGCAGCAGCGCGCCGTGTGCGCCATCCGCCGACGCCGGAGGCTCGCCGCCCACCGCCGCGCGCCATACCTTTTCGTATGGTACCGGCGCATAGCCGGAGTGCGCGCCGAGAAACCACGCCGCCTGGTCGATGTTCTCCTCGGGCAGCACGGAGCAGGTGACATAGGTGAGGCGTCCGCCCGGCTTCACGAGCCCGGCCGCGAGCGCCAGCACCTCCCGTTGCTCCCCCTGCCGTGCCGCCAAGGCCTCGGGCTTGAGTCGCCACTTGGCGTCGGGCTTGCGCCGCCACGTGCCCGAGCCCGAGCAGGGCGCGTCGACCAGCACCACGTCGAATCGCGCGCCGAGCGCCTCGAGCGCCGCACGGTTGCCGCCCTCGAGCACTTGCGCGTTTCTCACGCCCGCCCGCTGCAGCCGCTCGAAGATCGGCCGTAGCTGACCCTTGTCGCTGTCGTAGGCGTAGATCTGACCGGTGTTCGCCATCGCGGCAGCAAGCGCCAGCGTTTTGCCGCCCGCCCCGGCGCAGAGGTCGAGCACCTGCTGACGCGGCCCGGTGCCGGTGAGCAGTGCCGCGATCTGGCTGCCCTCGTCCTGCACCTCGAACCAGCCCTTGCCGTGCGCCGCCTCCGCTTCGACGTGCGGGCTCTTCGCCGCCCCTTCCGGCGCCGCGATGCGCACGCCGAGCGAGGCAAGCCGAGCCGGCCGCGCGCCGAGCTTCGCGAGCGCCGAGAGCACCTTGTCCCGCGTCGCCTTGAGGCTGTTGACGCGCAGATCGACGGGTGCCCGCTCGGCGAGTGCGCGGCCCTCGGCCACGGCCCGCGCACCGAACGCCCGCTCGAACGAGGCTAGCAGCCAGTGGGGAACGTCGGCCGCCACGTGCACCGGCGCATCGGGGGGAAGCCCGGCCGCAAGGCGGCTCTGCTCGTCGTCGCTGAGCGGCTGGGGCGCATGCGGGCTACCGTCGCATAGCGCGATCACCTCCGCCGCCGAAAGGCCGAGCGCCTTGGGCGCCGCCCCGATCGCGAGCGCGCGCGGCGCCTCGCTCCCCATCTGCGCGGCAATCGAAAGGCGGCGCCGCAGCGCATCGTAGACCAGCGTGCCGATCGCCGCCCGGTCGCCCGACCCCGCGAAGCGGTGGCGCTTGCCCCAGTCCTGCAACGCCGCGGCGGCCGGCTGGTGGCGCTGGAGAATATCCTCCAGCACCTCGGCCGCGGCTTCGATGCGGGCGCCCGGTCTCACGTTGCGATCCTGAGATGACGCGGCGCCCTACGCGCCGCCTGCGGTGAAGAACAGGATGCGGATGGCGAATGCCACCCACATCACCATCAGAACGAGCGAGCCGCCGGCATAGGCATAGAACCGGTACGGCTGCTTGTTGATGCCCGTGTGGATGTAGGCGTGGAACAGCCGGGCCGCCACGAACAGCCAAGCCAGCACCACGAACAGGAGATCGACCTGGCTGGTGATCATCAAAAACGCCACCACCGCATAGAACAGGATCGGCACCTCGAGCTGATGGTGGAAGGCGTTCGAGATCTGCGTCGCGCGCGCCGGCCATTTCTGCTGGCGCAGCGCAATGTCGCTGAACCGCACCTCGCCGCGCTTGATCGCACCGAGCCGTTCGCGCCGCATCCAGATCTGCAGCGCGAAGGTCAGCAGAACCTGCACGAACACCGGATAGAGAATGGCGGTCTGCGTCATGCTGCGATCTCCAGGCTCCGGCTCCCTACCCGACCGGATAGTTCGGGCTCTCGCGCGTGATGAGCACGCCGTGCGCATGGCTCTCGCGCATGCTGGCCGGCGAGATGCGAATGAACTCCGCCGTCTCGCGCAGGTCCTGAAGCGTGCGCGCGCCCGTGTAGCCCATGCCGGCGCGCAGGCCGCCAACGAGCTGGTTCAGCACCGCATCGACCGGCCCCTTGTACGGAACTTGCCCCTCGATGCCTTCCGGCACCAGCTTCAGCGTGTCCTTGACCTCCTGCTGGAAGTAGCGGTCCGCCGAGCCGCGCGCCATGGCGCCGACCGATCCCATGCCGCGGTACGACTTGTAGGTGCGGCCCTGGTAAAGGTAGGTCTCGCCCGGCGCCTCGTCCGTGCCGGCGAGCAGCGAGCCGATCATGACGCAATCGGCGCCCGCCGCCAGCGCCTTGACGATGTCGCCCGAATAGCGAATGCCGCCGTCGGCGATGATCGGCACATCGTGCTTGTGGGCTTCGCGTGCGCAATCCATGACCGCCGTGAGCTGGGGCACGCCGACGCCGGCGACGATGCGCGTCGTGCAGATCGACCCCGGCCCGATGCCGACCTTGACCGCGTCGGCGCCGGCCTCGATGAGCGCCCGCGTCGCAGCCGCCGTCGCCACGTTGCCCGCCATGACCTGAACCGAGTTCGAGATTTTCTTGATGCGCGTCACCGCCTCGAGCACGCTTTTCGAGTGACCGTGCGCCGTATCGACGACGATCAGGTCGCAGCCCGCTTCGAGCAGCTTCTCGGTGCGCGCCCACCCGTCCGTGCCGACCGTCGTCGCCGCCGCCACCCTGAGCCGCCCCTCGGGGTCCTTGCACGCGTTGGGATGCTTCTGCGCCTTCTCGATGTCCTTGACCGTGATGAGCCCGATGCAGTGGTAGTCCTCGTCGACCACCAGCAGCTTCTCGATGCGGTGCGAGTGCAGGAGGCGCTTCGCCTCGTCCTGGGTAACGTCGCGCGTCACCGTGATGAGCTTGTCCTTGGTCATCAGCTCCGCGACCCGCTTCTTGGGATTGGTCGCGAAACGGACGTCACGGTTGGTGAGGATGCCGACCAGCCGGCCCTTGGTCTCGCCCGTCTTCGGCGCTTCGACCACCGGAATGCCGGAGATCGAATGGTGGGCCATGAGCTGGAGGGCTTCCTCGAGCGTCGCGTCGGGCTGAATGGTGACGGGATTGAGAACGATCCCGGATTCGTACTTCTTGACCGTTGCCGCGTGGCGCGCCTGCTCGTCGGGCTCGAGGTTGCGGTGCAGCACGCCGATCCCGCCCTCCTGCGCCACCGCGATGGCAAGACGGGCTTCCGTCACCGTGTCCATGGCCGACGACAGGATCGGGATGTTGAGGGAGATGGTCCGCGTGACCCGGCTCATCACGTTGACCTGGCTCGGCAGAACCTCGGAGGCCGCCGGCACCAGGAGGACATCGTCAAATGTCAGCGCTAGACCCAAATCGCTATCGATTGGGCGTTTAGCCATGGCTCTCTCCTCGGGCGGGTTGACAAGGGCGGCCGCGATGCAAAAACGGGCAGGGCCGGCTCGAATGTCGGATGCCCTATAGCACCCGTCGGGGAGGAGGGGAAGGGACCGGCCATGCGACCGGTCGGTCCTTGAGGTGCACAAATCCGAGGCAGCTTCGCGGCTCGTCCGAGCGCCGATCCTCTCGCAACTGCACATCAGGCCGTCTGATAGCGGGAACCAAAAAATCAATTAGACCTTCGACGCTTAACGCGTTAGGAAGTCCCGTTCGACGTGCTCAAGGGCACGCGAATTTCTAAGGAGGAAACGAAAATGAAGATTTGGTCCAAGCCCGCCGTGAGCGAGCAGGAAGTCGGCCTCGAGGTCACGAGCTACCTCCCGGCAGAGATCGACATCATCTGATTGATGATGAAGATTGGGCTCGCGCACTGGCGAGCTTGAGGCACGGCGGTCGAGCAAGCGGCCGCCGTTGCTGTTTGTGACACCGCGATCGGCTGCGCGCGTCACGCGCGACCTTTGAAACCCGTCGCCAGCACATAGAGCTCCGCGCTGTCGGCGCGGCTCGCCGGCGGCTTGACGTGGCGCACGCTCGCAAATCTCTGCTTCAGGAAATCGAGAAGCTCGCGCTCGGTCCCACCCTGGAACACCTTGCAGAGAAACGCGCCGCCCGGCGCCAGCACGTCGCCGGCGAAATGTGCGGCCGCTTCCGCCAGCCCCATGATTCGGATGTGATCGGTCTTGGTGTGCCCCACGGTCGGCGCCGCCATGTCCGACAGCACGACGTCGGCCGCGCCACCCTTGAGCTTGCTCTTGAGCCAGTCTTCGGCGCCCTCAGCCATGAAATCGAGCGTCGCTGAAACGACTCCCGCCAAAGGCTCCATGTCGAGGATGTCGATGGCGACCACCTGCCCACGCCCGCCGATGGATTGCACGCGCTCCGCCGCGATCTGGCTCCAGCCGCCGGGCGCCGCGCCGAGGTCCACCACGCGTGCGCCGGGCTTCAGAAGCCGATGCTTGTCGTCGATCTCGATCAGCTTGTAGGCGGCGCGCGACCGAAAGCCCTCGCGCTTTGCCGCCGCCACATAAGGATCGTTGAGCTGGCGCTCGAGCCAGCGCTGCGACGAGGGGGTCCTGCTGCGCGCCGTCTTGAGGCGCACGTTGAGATCGCGCTGCCCGCCACCTGGGCCATGAGCGCTGCCGGAGCCCTTCTTGCCGCTGGCCCCCTTCCCCGACTTGCCTTTCATGCGCATCGAACGTTATCCCGGCCGCTGGCGGCGCCGCCGGCGACCCGCGCGATAGACGCCGTCCTCGCTCATCAGCGTCGCCAGGATGCCTTCGCGCAAGCCGCGATCCGCAACCCTGAGCCGATCCGCCGGCCACATGCGCAGGATGGCTTCGAGGATCGCGCATCCCGCGAGCACGAGATCCGCCCGCTCACGCCCGATGCAGGGCTCCGCCACCCGCTCCTCGTAGGAGTGCGCGAGCAAGGCGTAGGTGACCTTTCTGATCTCGTCGATCTCGAGCCAGCATCCGTCGACGCGCGCGCGGTCGTAGCGGTTGAGGCCGAGGTGGATGCCGGCCACCGTCGTCACCGTTCCGGACGTGCCGAGCAGGTGCACCTTGCCCTGCGCCGCCCGCGCCCTGAACCCGTGCAGCGCCTCGAAGGGTCGCACGAGATCGGAAACGTAGGCGACCATCTCCTCGAACACCTCGGGCGTCACGTCGTGGCCGCCGAACCGCTCCGCCAGCGTGACCACCCCGACCGGCAGCGATGTCCACGCCCCGATCTTCGGTTTGACGCCCAGGCGCCGCGCGGCCTCGCCGCAGTCCGCCCTGCTTTCCGACAGGTCGAGCCAGATGAGCTCCGACGACCCGCCGCCGATGTCGAACACCAGCACATGGTCGGCGTTGTGGTCGATCAGCGATGCGCAGCCCGACACCGCGAGGCTGGCCTCCGTCTCGCGGTCGAGCACCTCGAGCTTGAGTCCGACCTCGCGCTCGACGCGGCGCAGGAACTCGCGACCGTTGCTGGCGATGCGGCAGGCTTCCGTCGCTACGCAGCGCGCCCTCGTGACGTCCGCCCGCGCGAGCTTCGCTGCGCAGATCCTGAGCGCATCGATCGTGCGCCGCATGGCGGCGTCCGAGAGGCGGCCCGACTGCGACACGCCCTCGCCGAGGCGGATGATTCGCGAGAAGGCGTCGACCACGCGGAAGCCGCGCCGCGAGGGCCGGGCCAGCAGGAGCCGGCAATTGTTGGTTCCGAGATCGAGGGCGCCGTAGATCTGCCCGCCGCTTGCGCCACCTGCGCCGTGGCCGCCGTCCTGGGCCGGCCGTTGCGAGCGCCGTGTCTCGACCGCTGGTTTGGCGCCCGGCGGCAGAATAGTTGGCGTTGCGGTTGATTGGGAGGTTTGAGCGATTGGACGCTCGTCGTCCGTGACTTGCGACACGCTTCGTTCCCCAGTGCCTGGTCCGGGCGAGCACCAAGCGGGCTCACCCTCTCGTCAGGCCATCGTCTGGCTGCATCTGTTGCCACTGTAGCAGCTGATGGCGGGTCGTAAAGCAAAAGCGCAGGGCTCGGTTTACGACGCACGAAACAGCCAGGATGACAGCGCTGCGCCGATCATGTCAGATCGTCGCCGTTGCCGCTCCCGGACACACGAGCATCCCGATGGCCTGGCCCCTGACGCGACATGCCCGCGTCGTAGCTTTCCTCGCCCCCACCGTTGCATGTGCGGTCGCCGCCGCGGCGGAACCCGTGCCTGCGCTTGAGCCCCCGTCGCTCGCGCACCTTGTCGCCGCCTATCCCGAAGCGCTCGAACGGATCGACGGCAGCGATCTCCTCTGGCGCGACGGCACGCGCATGCCGCTCGACGACGGCAAGGAAAGGAAGCCCTTCGCCGATTGGCTCGTCACACCCGACATCGCCGACATGCTCGAGCGGCCCTACCCGGCCGGCATCGGAGCAGCGGAACCGGCCGCCGACGACGATCCCGGCCGCGCCCGCAACGCGGACTTCTTCGACAAGATGTACGGCGACTGCAGGAAGGGTGAGGTCGAAGCCAAGCTCGAAACGGTCGTATGGCTTCCCTCGAAGAAGGGCCAGCGCCTCGCCATCACACGTGTCAACGGCGTGGCGCGCCGCCTCGACGCCGTCTCGCGCGAGCTCGACCGCCTGCCCGCCGAGTTCGACAAGTTTCTCACCCCGGCCTCCGGCACCTACAATTGCCGCACCATCGCCGGCACCGATCGCGTCTCCGCGCACGGCTGGGGCTTCGCCGTCGACATCGTCGCATCTGAGGCCGACTACTGGCGGTGGGCACCGGGGGGCGCGGCCGGCAAAGTTGCCTACCGCAACCGCATCCCGCTCGAGATCGTCCACGTCTTCGAGCGCCACGGCTTCATCTGGGGCGGCCGCTGGTATCACTACGACACAATGCACTTCGAGTATCGCCCCGAGCTCTTGCCGCCGCTCGCTCCCCTGCCGCCGCCCTAGGGACCACCCAAACGCCCGCAATCTCAGAGGGAACGCCGGCCTCCGGCTGGGTGTCCTTGCGCCCGCGGGAGCCACCTGTTATACGGCCGGTCTCGGTGCGCCCGGGCCATGCGCGCGTTGGACTCTATCGCCGGCGTGAACACGTCATGGCCCGCTCGACGGCCCGCCGCGGTCCCGGCTTTGGGGGATCGTCTAATGGTAGGACTGCAGACTCTGACTCTGCCTGTCTAGGTTCGAATCCTAGTCCCCCAGCCAACAACTCCCGGCATTGCGTAGCAAACGCACCAACTTGCCGCCTTATGGCGCAAGCGCCCACCAGCTTGCCCCCTTACGTCAGTGGGGGACAAGGGGTGACTACTGACGATCATATGCTACGGTTCCGCACATCCACTTGGCGGGAGCGTGACCATGGAAATTGTGGTGCCGCACAGGGTCGAATACGAGGTCAAAGACCTCGTTTCGGTTCAAGAGCTAATCGGGACTCTTCAAGCCAACCAGACGCTTGCGGAAGAGCTTGGGCCGCTTCTGGAAGGCATGATCGTCGGCCTGACCGTTCAGCGCGTTCAATTGCAGGTGCGAGACATTTCGCACGGCAGCCTTCGCGAATATTTCTTTCTCGCGCTCATTTTAGCCTTTCAAGACGACCTCAAAGGTGGGGTGCCCCCCATGGTTGAGGCGTTGCTGGGAGTTCAGTTCCCGGACCACTACGACGGAATAATCACCGCCGCGACACTGTTGCTGGTCTTCTATGGATCTGAGTACCTGCTCAAGAGAACAGATAGAGCCGTCGCTTCCTTGAATCTTCAGGAGCAGATTTCTGGCCTTGTTACTGAGCTTTCCAGCGCAACAGGCATGAGCGAAGAGGCCATCCGTCAAAATCTCGAGAAGCAGTTTGCCAAGCCGACGCGGTTGCGAGCTCTAGGACGGGCCGCTGCAGGATTTTTTCGGCCTAGCCGCAATCAAAGGAACGATCCCATTGTGGTCGGGGACAAGCGTATCGAGTCAAAAGTTGTTGCTGAAATACCGGTCGACGCGCCGTTAGAAGATGAGGACATGTATACGCCGGTCCCAGGTGTGAGGATTGAGATACATGCCAAGGATAGGGACAAGGGGAATGTTGGGTGGGCAGGCGTGGTGCCTTCTCTTTCAGACAAACGGCTCCGAATGCAACTCTATCCAACGGTTGATAGGGAAACCCTGTGGGACAAGGAATTGGTGTGGGGGGATGTGCTTGTGGTCTACAAGCCTGATGGCGATCAGATGAGGCCGAGTATGTTCTATCTGGTGCGCGTTTTGGATGAAGCGCCTCCGGGCGCTACTCCGTGATCCTCAATGTCTGACAATCTATGGCGACAAGGCATTGCAGGAGGAATGCGGCTGTAAAGCCGCCCCTACTGATCTTGTTTGCGATGTTGCGTTCACTCTCCGGGACCCCCATCGCGGTCAATTTCTCGGCCAGTTCCCGGTAACCCACGCCCCGACGCTTTAGCTCAGCTTTCAGCAAGTTCTTGGCCCGATCGGCCCATGCATCCTCGCGCATGATGATTCCCCGCTTCTGGCGATAAAAATCATCATATCCGATGTTTTTGTCCTTGACAATGATGTGCTATGTCATCATATCCGATGTAGATTACATCGGATATGATGACAATGGCAACGAACATCAAGATCAAAGCTGCCGCTCGCACCCTCTCCCTCAAGGAGGTCTATCAGGGCGGCGAGGACAAGGCTTACAGCCTGTTCCGCAAGGTCCGCTGGCCTGAGACGGACGGTGATCCCGTGTGCCCCCGCTGCGGCTGCTGTGACGCTTACGAGATCAGCACGCGCCGCAAGTTCAAGTGCAAGGCCTGCCATCACCAGTACAGCGTGACCTCGGGCACGATCTTCGCGAGCCGTAAGCTGAGCTTCACGGACATGCTGGCGGCCGTCCTGATCGTCGCGAACGCCGCCAAGGGCGTATCCGCGATGCAGCTTTCGCGTGACCTCGACGTGCAGCACAAGACGGCGTGGGTTCTCTCGCACAAGCTGCGCGAGGCGATGAAGTCGGAAACCGCTGGCCTCAAGCTCTCGGGCATCGTGGAAGTGGACGGCGCCTATTTCGGCGGCCACATCCGCCCTGCGAACAAGAAAGAGGATCGCGTTGACCGCCGCCTTGCCGAGCAACAGACCGGTAAGCGCCGCGTCGTCGTCGCCATGCGCCAGCGCAAAGGCCGCACGCTGTCGTTCGTGTGCACGCAGGAGTCGGACGGTGTTGAGCTTGTCGAGAAGGCCGTCGTTCGCTCGGCGGAAGTCCATGCCGATGAAGCGATCCATTGGGACACGCTGCACGCCATGTTCCCGACGCTCCGCATCAACCACAGCGAGGCTTACTCGCTCAATGGCGTCTGCACCAATCAGGTTGAGAGCTACTTCTCACGCCTTCGCCGGATGATCGGCGGGCAGCATCACCACGTCTCGGCGCGCTACCTGCACCAGTACGCCGCTCATGCTGCGTGGGTCGAGGATCACCGCGAGTTGAGCAATGGCGCCATGACTGGCAAGGCAATCAGCCTCGCGATGGCGCATCCGGTGTCGCGGCAGTGGAAGGGGTATTGGCAGCGCTAAGCCGCCAGACGCAAACTCCCTTCCGTCGCATCGTGCCGTCCAACTCTTGGCCGCGCCGCGCTCGCATCCGGAGGGTTTGGACGATCCGGAGTGACACTGTCGTGACAAGCACCTTGTCGTCTGTGTCGAGCCCCTTGGCGCGCATGACCCGCACGGCCAACTGCCGCGTGTCGAGCGGTCCTTCCGACCTCAAAGCCTCAAGGCATATCTGCGTCGTCTCTCCGCGCCGAAAGACGCGGTTGAGGTCTATGTATGGTGGGAAATCCTCCGGCTCGCCGGACGCTTCGAACAGCCGGAGCGTTGCGTTTACATGGGCGAGGTCGGCTTGGGCGGCTCTCAGCTTCGCCTCGTAGGCCGCGATCGTGTCCCGTATCCGGTCGCGCTTCTTGCGCAGGATCGAGATCGAATGGGGCTCTGCCATGCCCTAGAGTCGCAAATCAGGTAGGCTTAGCCAACTCGGCAGTTGGTGCGTTTGCTACGCAATGCCGACAACTCCCGCTTCCACGCGCGCCTGAGGGCTTCTCTACATCGGCGCCTCGCCGTGGCGTGCTGAACCCCGCTTCCACGCGCGCCTGAGGGCTTCATCGAGCCTGGGCCGGGCCCAAGGCCTCAGCAATCTCCCTTTGCCTTGCAGGACAGGTTAGAGATGCCGCGCCAGCGGCGGAGTGCAATGACTCGCCGGGCCATCGCCGCATCCAATTCGACTTCTTCTTTCGGCTCAGCCAGGCGCCTCGGCGGGACATAGTCTGGCGGCGGCATCGAAACGGGCTTCGCGGGGTTCCTGAACTTGCCAATTGCGATCGGTCTCATGGAATCGAGTCCTCGATATTTGAATGCGTTATCGAACGGTCTGTTCACGGATTTGCGTTATCATGACACGATGCGCATGCGGCAGAAACTGGCGGTTTCGACAGCCCAGGCCCCATCAAATTTCACCTCGGGAAAGCGGGTGAAATGACAGTGAGCGCGGTCCAGCCGGATCAAGGTTTCATTAGCAAGAAGAAGAGCGCCCGGTGGGACGCCCCTCTCGCGTGCAGTACGATTCTCATTCCCACCGAACGGGTGTTTACGGCTGAACAGAACCTTCCCGTCGAGAGCGACATGACTTGGGCCGCGTAGTGATGCTCGAGACGATTTTTAACCACTTGACTGGCCATAGCCTCGAAATTCGTGAGCGCTCCGAAGGCGTGGCATTTCTCAAAGCTGCCACCGATCTCTACGGCTTCTCCTCAATCACCTACCTCGGCCTCAACATCAATTTGGCGGCGCCGCAAGGCTCGCTCCTGAATTGCTGCTACTCGAGCACGAGCGTACGGCACTTCGTTACCCACAAGCGCATTGCGCGGCCGTTCCTGGACCAGCACGGCATCGGTGGCACGGCAGTGGCGGAGCGGTCGCAGCCCGCGGCAAGCCACGACGCACCCGACGAGCAGGAGCGCCACATCGCCTACCCGCTCACCGCGCGTGGTGCAGAAACGGCTTTCATCGCCGTCAGCGCCTTGATGACGGCCGGCGCGTGGGAGGAGCACAAGCGCGGCGGCATGCGCGACATCCGCGTGCTCGGCAACTACTTCCACAGCCACATTCTGCGCATCAACGGACACGACGCCGAGCGCGATCTCATCGTCTCCGCCCGCGAGCTCGATTGCCTGAAATGGAAGGCCGCGGGCAAGACGGTCTGGGAGGCGAGCGTGATCCTCGGCATCAGCGAGCGCACGGTCCGCTTCCACCTCAACGCGGCCCGCGAGAAGCTGAACTGCGCCACCACCACGCAGGCGGTGGCCAAGGCGATCAGCCAGCAGCTCATCGACGTCACCGGAACCTGATAGACTGGCAGGCTTGCCCGCCGGCCCCATCGGCACCGCGCCCGCTCCTGCGGGCGCGCGCTCAGCTCTCGCGGAAGGCGCGTGAGAAGCTGTCGCGCAAGGGCCGCAGCATGTACTCGAAGAAGGTGCGCTGCGAGGTCTTGATGTAGATGTCGGCCGGCATGCCGGGCGTCGGGCGGAAGTCTCCGGCCTTGTGCCGTGCGTCGCTCTCGACGAGCTTGACCCTGACGATGAACGAGGAGGCGCGATCCACACCCGTAGCGGCCGGATGCGCCTCGCGCTCCTGAACGGAGTCGGCGGAAACGTACTCGACCTCGCCTTCGACCATCGGCGTGACACGCTGGTTGAGCGCCGAGAGCCTGACCAGGGCCTGCTGCCCGCGCTGAATGTGCTGGATGTCGCCCGGCTTGACGCGCGCCTCGATGACGAGCCCGTCGTTGGTGGGCAGAAGCTCGAGGATGACGTCGCCGGCGCCGATCACGCCGCCGGCCGTGTTGTAGTTGAGCTTGACGACGATGCCGCGCACGGGTGCGCGCACCTCGGAACGCTCCACCACGTCGCGCGCCGCGCGAATCTGCTCCTCGACGTCGTCGTAGTCCGCCTCCGCCTTGCGCAGATCCTCGACCGACTGCTGAACTGCAGTCGAGCGCACCTGCACGATCTGTTGCTCGGCGCGTGCGATGCGCTCGCGCGCGTCCGCGATGCGCCCGACCAGCTCGCCCAGATCGCCGGCAAGGCCGGCCTGCGCACGCTGCAGCGCGTAAACCTCCGACCGCCTCGCAAGCTGGCGATCCATGAGCAGGTTCTTGTCCCTGAGCTCGTCGTCAAAGGTCGTGAGGCGCGACCGCAGCGAGACTTCCTGCGCCTTGAACCCGTTGATGCTCTCCTGCAGCGCGGCGATCTCTTTTCTGAGCACGAGCTCTTCGGCTTCGAGGCGCGAGCGCTTGGCCGCGAGCTCGACCGACTGCCCGTCGATGATCGCCTTGACTTCGGGGTCGTCTATCCTGGCCGCAAGCTCGGCCGGCACCTCCAAGCTGGCGTGCGAAGAAATCTCCGCCGCGAGCCGCGCCTGGATGGCGCTCAGGCGACACTCCCTGAGCTCGAGGCGGCGCAGCTTGGCGCGGGTGGCCGTCGTGTCGAGGCGCACCAGCGGCTGCTGCGCCTCCACCTGCTCGCCTTCACTGACCAGCGTCTCGCGCAGGATTCCGCCCTCGAGATGCTGCACCATCTTGTTCTGTCCGGTCGCGACGAAACGGCCCGCCGCAACGATGGCGCCGTCGAGGGGCGCCATCGCCGCCCACGCGCCGAAGCCGATGCCCCAGACGAGGAGCACGGCGACGCCGGCCACGACCAGCCCCCGCGAGTTGCGAGGCACGTCCTTGTACCACTGCTTGCTGGCTGGGGGCGAGGTCATGGCGCTTTGCCTTGTATTGTCGGTGCGCGGGCGGAGTCGGATGGCGCCGGGCTTGCAGATCCCGCGACGGCCGCCACGGCGGTTTGCTGAGACGATGGCCGGCCCGACTTGACGAGCCGATGCAGGATCTCGCCCGGGGGACCGAAAGCCTCGACGCGCCCCGCGCGCAGGATGAGAAGCTTGTCGACGATGTGCAGCACGGCGGGACGCTGCGTGACGACGATCACCGTCACCTTCCTCTCCTTGGCGCGCTTGAGGGTGTCGGTGAGCGCCTGCTCGCCCGCCGCATCGAGGTTGGAGTTGGGTTCGTCCAGCACCACGAGTGCCGGCTCGCCGAAGAACGCGCGCGCGAGCGCGATGCGCTGCTTCTGCCCGCCGGAGAGCGGCGCTCCGCTCCGCTCAAGCACGGTCTCGTACCCGTTCGCGAGCTGGGTGATCATCTCGTGCACGTCGGTGAACTGCGCCGCAGAGTAGATCTTGGCATCCGGGAGATCGCGGCGCATGCGGCAGACGTTTTCCTTGATCGTGCCTGGAAACAGCTCGACCTCTTGCGGAAGATAGCCCGTGAACTCACCGAACTGCCGCCGGTCCCAATGGCGCAGCTCCGTGCCGTCGAGGCGCACTTTGCCCGCGGTTGGGTGGAGGCACCCGACCAGAATGCGCGCCAGCGTCGACTTGCCCGATCCCGACGGCCCGACGATGGCGAGCGACTCGCCGCCCTCGAGCTCGAAGCTCACCCCGTTCAGCACCGGCTCCTTCGAGCTCTGCGGAAGATAGAGCACCCGATCCACCGTGACGCGGCCCCCGGGTCGCGGCAGACGCAAGCGGGCCGTATCCTGCTTGAGGCTTTCGACGGCCGACTTGACGCGCGCATAGGCGGCCCGTGTCTGGACCACGCTGCGCCAGCCTTCGATCATGCCTTCTAGCGGCTGCAGCGCGCGCCCCGCGATGATCGAGGCGGCGATCATCATGCCGCCCGTGAGCTCGCCCTTGAGCGCCAGGTAGGCGCCGACGCCGAGAATGACGATCTGCGTGACGAGGCGTCCGAACTTCGACGCACCGCCGATCCAGAAGTTGCGATCGAGCGCGATGCTTTGCCGCTCGAGGGCCAGCGCCTGCTCGCGCCCCCAATGCTGGATGCTCTCGTTCAGCATCCCCATCGCGTTGATCACCTGGGCGTTGCGCGCCAGTGCGTCGGCATGCGTGTCGGCGCGCGAGCCATGCAGGCTTGCTTCGCCGAGAGGTCCCGCCGTCGCGCGCTGGTTGAACACGGCGATGGCCACCAGCAGCAGACCCGCACCGACCGCGACCAGCCCGAGATCGGGATGAATGAGGAACACGGCGCCGAAATAGATCGGTGCAAGCGGAGCATCGAACAGGAGCAGCATGACGCTGCCGGAGAGGAAGCTCTTGACCTGGTGCATGCTGCGCAGCGCCTGCGTGTTGCCCCCCTCCGCCGCGCGCGAGACCGACATGATGCTGGTCAGCACCGGACCGCCGAGAATGGTCTCGAACTGCGTCGCGAGGCGGCCGAGCACCTGCCTGCGCAGCACGTCCAGCAACGCCAGCACGATGAGGAAGCCCAGCGAAAGGGCGGTCAGCATCACCAGCGTCTCGACGCTGCGGCTGGTCAGCACACGGTCGGAGATCTGGAACAGGTAGATCGGCATCGTCAGCATCAGGATATTGACGAACACCGAGAACAACGCGACGACCAGGATCGTGCGCTTGGCGACCGTGCGCCACGCCAGCATGGGATCCGCCGGCACTTCGTCGGCGCCGCGGCTTGCCAGGCGTGCTTGTGCCGCCTCTGGCTTCTTCGACGGTATCGGCCGCGCCGTATCGCGCCGCCTCAAGCGCAAGGAACTTGAGAGCCCCCCATCGCCGTCCGCCTCAAGCGGAACCACCTCGCTCACACCCTTCTCCCCTTCGGGTTGACGTCCGCCCCGCCGCTTTCAGTTCCTGCCGCATCGGTCGCACGACGATCACCAAAGCCCATGGTTGCCGAAAAGCGACAGATGACCGCCGCCGCCTCCGCCGATGTTCAGCGACAGCTGCACCTCGTTGTCTTGATCGTTGTCGTGATCACCGCCGAGGAGCGAGAGGTTGAGCCCTCCGCCACCTCCTGAACCACCCGAAAGGATGCCAAGCCCGAGGCTCGGCGCATCGCCGTCATCGACATCGGCACCCAAGGCGATGGAGAGACTGGAGTAGTCGCCGTCCCCGCCGCCTCCGATTCCGCCGACAAGCGGAAGATCGATGCCGGGCAGGATGTCGCCGCTCTGGGCGAGCGCTTCGAACGCATCGAGACCCGTATCCGCGAGCGTTTCGAGCGTCTCCGTGGCCGGCTGCAGCGGCGTGCTATCGAGAAGGTCGGTGACGGTTTCCAGGCCCGGCAGGCACGTGTCATCGGTTGCCCCGCCGAGGATATCGTCGAGACCGCTGGTGAGACCGGACGTAGCTCCGAGCACGGTCTCGGTCGCCGAGCCGAGGCCATCGCTGACGGTTTCGAGAAGCGGCACGGGGCACGAGGCGTCATCGCCCGTCGGCACGGCCGACTCGACGATGGAGAGAACCGACCCGAGCCCTTCGCCCGCGGCATCCGTCACGGTTTCGACCAGGCCATCGTCCGCAAGCTCGGACACGGCCGAGGAAAGGAAGGACGCAGCGCCGCCGAGTCCGTCGGCAACGCCATCCAGCGCCGGCACCACGCACGGGGCCTCCGTGAGGCTCGGCACGATGTCCAGCACCGGCGCCACCCCGTCGCCGACAGCCGCGACGGCGCCGATGACCGGTGCCGTCACGACATCGGAGCCTTCGAGACCGTCGCCGGCGGAGTCCGTCACGCCGTCCAGCAGGGCTCCGATTGTTCCGAGCACCGGGCCCGCGCCATCCGTGGCGCCATCGAGCCCGCCCGTAAACGCGGCGAGCGTCTCGCCCACACCGCTCGCGGCCTCGACCACAGGCGTCAGCGCGCCTGTTACGTCATCCAGCACAACCGTCACCGCTTCGAGCACCGGCGCCGCGACATCGATCACATCGCCGACCGAACCGGTACCCTCTCCCGCGATCCCATCGGTTAGACCGGAGACACCATCGAGTGCAGGCGAGAGCGCGCCGGTCAGGCTCTCCGTCACATCGGTCAACGGCGCCGTGATGTCGGCAACGAATTCGGTTACGGGCGCGACGATCGGCAGCGCCGTCTCGGTGACGGTCTCCACGATCTCGGCCAGCGGCCCGGTCAAGCCTTCAAGCAGGCCGGTCGCGAACCCGGTGACCGGGGCGGCCGCATCGAGCACCGTCTCCACGACATCGCCGACCGGCGCCACCACCTCATCCACAAGAGAGACCACCGGCGCGATGACCGGATCGAGCCCCGGCGCCAAGTCGCCAACGAGCTCGGACACGGGCGCCACCAGCGCCTCGACGACATCCACGACCGGTTCCAGCACGGGCGTGAGCGCATCCACCACAGGCGCGGCGGCTCCAACGACCGTCTCCAAGACGTCCACCACAGGCGCGGCCACATCATCCAGAATGTCGGTCGCGAGATCCACCACCGGAGTCGCAACGCCGACCACCGTCTCAACGATGTCGATGACCGGAGCCACCACATCGGCAACGACGTCGACGACCGGATCGAGCACCGGATCGAGAACCGGCGTGACCGCATCCAGCACGGTCTCCACGACGTCGGTGACAGGCGCCGTCACCTCTTCGACCAGATCGATCACGGGATCGAGGACCGGGATCACCGCATCGACGACCGGCGCCACGGCATCGATCAGCGGCTCGGCGACATCGCCGACGGCGTCGACAACCTCACCCACGGCATCCACCACCGGGTCGATCACCGGAGCAACGGTGTCCAGCAACGTCTCCACGACATCCGCGACCGGCGCGATGACCTCGCCCACGATTTCGATCACTGGATCAATGACCGGAGCCACGGCTTCGAGGACCGGGTCGAGAACGTCCTCCACCACCTCAACCACGGGATCGAGAACAGGCGCCACGACGTCGATGACGTCCTCGACGACAGGAACCAGCGGCGCCGTCACCTCATCGACGATGTCGATGATCGGGTCCAGCACCGGATCGACCACGTCGATGACCTCCTCCACGATCGGCAGCACCGGATCGAGAACCGGCGCCACGACATCGATGATGGGGTCTATGATGGGATCGACGACCGGAAGCACCGGATCGAGGATGTCGGGGATGACCGGCGAAACGATATCGGGAATGCTGGGCCCGCCTCCGCCGCCGGGGCCGGGACCCGCGTCGGGACCACCAGGGCCAGGACCAATGATGGGAGGGATGACGGAGCCTCCGCCAGGCCCGGTGCCCCCGCCAAGCGATTCGACGAGACTCGACAGGATCACCACGTCGCCAGGTCCGCCCAACGCCGCGCCGTCATCTGCGGAAACAACGATGCTTTCATTCGCCCCGGCAGCGGCACCCGTCTGAACGACGGAGGCCGTCCCGGCCGTACCCGCCGCCTGCGCCGCGGCCGTTTCTGCGTCAGCGGGGCTCCCGCCGTACCCGGTGCGGCCACCGATATCGAGCCCACTCAAGTGGAAGTTGGTGCCGAAGCTTGAAGCGCCACCCGTAGCCTCGGATGCCTCCGCGCGGCTGCTGAAAAATCCCGATAGCGCCGTGCCCTGCGCAAGAAGGAATGCCCATGTGAAATAGCCCCACAGCGTCCTCTCGCGCTTCGACTTGCCGATTTGGTCGTTGCGAGCCTCGAATAGCGAGGCCGACTCGAGGTCTTTACGAGAAAAAATTCGCTGCAGCATCACGCACTCCGCTACGCACCTAACAAACCAAGCCTGGGAACCCTCGCACGGTCATGTGTTGCCGCTGGGCTCTGCTTCTCATGCCACCGTGTCGTCGTGGGGTAGATCGTCGAAATCGATGCCGGGCACATCGAAGAGATCCGCCGAGGCGGTCAGATGATCGAGTGCCA
>JBFXEP010000007.1:0-23040 GCA_050179995.1 Hyphomicrobium sp. | reverse complement strand
CCATCCAACTGCGGCAAATACCGATACTGGACCGGTGAATACTGCGCCGATGCGCGCTACGAGCCCCCCTATCCCGGACCGCGCTGGTAGCCCGCCCGCCGCGTCCGCGATCTTGCCCGCCGGCACCTCACTCGTGCTAAGCCTTGGCGCGACCCGAACCTATCCCGAGAGCACCACCCAATGCGGCTTCGCGTAGCCTGCCAGATGGACCCCATCGAGCGGATCGACATCCGCGGCGACAGCACGTTCGCCATCCTGCTCGAGGCCCAGCGCCGCGGTCACGACATCTTCTACTACACGCCGCCCAACCTCGCGCTCGAGGATGGCCTGCTCCTCGCCCGCGGCCATGGCCTCGAGGTCGCCGACATCGAGGGCGCGCACTACAAGCTCGGCGAGGCGACGCGCGAGGATCTCTCCGCGTGGGACGTGGTCCTGCTGCGCCAGGACCCGCCCTTCGACATGGCCTACATCACGACCACGCATCTGCTCGAGCGCATCCAACCCGCGACCCTGGTCGTCAACGACCCCGCGCACGTGAGGAACGCGCCCGAGAAGCTCTTCGTCCTCGACTTCCTCGACCTGATGCCGGCCACCCTGGTCACGCGCTCGGCCGACGACGTGGCGGCCTTCCGCCGCGCCTACCGCGACATCATCCTGAAGCCGCTTTACGGCAACGGCGGCGCAAGCGTCTTTCGCATCCGCCCCGAGGACACCAACCTCGCCTCGCTCGTCGAATTGTTCCAGACCGTCTTCCGCGAGCCCTTCATGGTGCAGGAGTACCGGCCCGAGGTGCGCGCCGGCGATAAGCGCATCATCCTCGTCGACGGCGCGTTCGCCGGTGCCATCAACCGGGTGCCGGCCGACGGCGAGACGCGCTCCAACCTGCACGTCGGCGGCACGGCCGCGAAAACAGAGCTCACCGCGCGCGAGCGGGAAATTTGCGAGCGCCTCGGGCCTGAGCTCAAGCGCCGCGGCCTTCTCTTCACCGGCATCGACGTCATCGGCGGCTACCTGACCGAGATCAACGTCACCTCGCCGACCGGCATCCGCCAGGTGAAAGCCTTCGGCGGCGCCGATATCGCAGCCCTCATCTGGGACGCCATCGAGGCCAAGGTCTCTCGCCCGGGCTGAAATCCATCCGTGTGGAGACCGGGTGCAGCGATGCAACGGCGCCCCCTTATTGTATACCACATACGTAGACAAACGGCGCGGCCCGTGTATGGTGCCCCAGTCAGCGTGATTATTAGCCAGCTACCGTGGGATTTCGGCGCCCCCTGCGAGCCAACCTCCGCCTGACTGATGTTGCGGGATTGGCTTGGGGGCAGAACGATGACCACAGGAAGTGTGCGCGCGGCTGCGCGCATCATGGCGTGCGCCGTTACACTTTGCGCGACGGGAGCCACGACCGTGGCCTTGGCGCAGCAGGCCGCGGAGCCGGCCCAGGAGCTGCCGCCGCTCGAGGTCACCGCCAAGGCGGCCCAGAAAAAAGCCCCCGCAAAGAAGGCTCAGGCCAAAGCTGCACCGAAGGCAGCGCCGCAGCCGATACAAGCGGAAGCACAGGGTGGCCCGGGCTCCGACTCGGTCAGCAATAGCGCCTCGCCGGTGACGGATTATGTCGCGACAAGCTCGACCGTCGGCACCAAGACCGACACGCCGCTCAAGGAAACGCCGCAGTCGATATCGGTTGTTGGGCAAGAGCAAATGCGCGATCAAGGCGCCCAGAGCTTGCAGGAAGCAACACGCTACGTGCCGGGCGTGTTCTCCGACCCCTACGGCTTCGACAGCCGCGGCGATTCTTCGATCATTCGCGGCATCCCCGGCTCCTACTTCGTCGACGGCTTGCGCACCACGTACGGATATAGCCAGACCACGGTCCCAATCGAGCCCTATGCGCTTGACCGCCTCGAGGTTCTGCGCGGCCCTGCCTCCATGCTCTACGGCCAGGCGCCGACAGGCGGCATCATCAACGCGGTATCCAAGATCCCGAGCGATCTTCCCTACACCGAGATCGGTGTCGAATATGGCTCGTTCGACTTCAAGCAGGTGAAGTTCGACAGCACCGGGAAGCTCACTGAGGATGGCAAGTGGCTCTATCGCATCGTCGGTCTCGGCCGCGACGCCGAAACGCAAGTGGATTACGTCGACAACGATCGCCTGATGCTCGCTCCGTCTCTGACATACAGGCCAACCAACAACACCAGCATCACGGTGCTCGGCAGCTTCCGCGATGACGAGAGCGGCTCGACGCAGCAGTTCCTGCCGGCGGAAGGCGTCCTGTACCCGAACACCGTGACCGGGGATCGCGTCAATCGCAGCACGTTCGTTGGCGAGCCCGGCGACTACTACGACACCGAAGCACAGTCGGTGACGGCAATGGTCGATCACAAGTTCAGCGAGAGCCTGAAGCTGCACCACGTATCGCGCTACACACACACCGAGAACGACTACGATACCACCTACGCCGCGATCCTCACCCCGTCGCGGCTCAACATCATCAACAGCACCCTTGTGGGTGTTGTACAGGGCTTCATAGATCCTAGCCTCCCCGACAACACCGCGCTGCTCAATGGCGCCAACGCACCCTTCCTCGCGCCAGACCCTCAGCAAGACGCACGCGCGCGCACCATCACGTTCCAAGATCCGGACGTGTTCAATCCGGATACCAATCTGCCGGGCAAGTTCAGCACCGGATGGATCGGCCACACCGTGACGGGCGGTGCCGATTACATGCAGTTCGTCACCGACCAGAAGAACGGCGGCACGCTGGTCGACAATATCCTGACGGCTGACAGCCTCACGCCGGACGGGCAAGCCTACATGTCGATACTGTCGGCCTTCCTTGGATTCGGCGGCGCCTTGCAGCCTGGTTTCAACATCTACAATCCCAGCTACGGCCAGTCGAACTACCTGCTGTCGTTCTCGGACCTGTTCATATCTGCCGACAACCCTCCCCTGACGACACGTCCCACGGAAACACAGACCCAGACCGGCCTCTACATTCAGGACCAGCTCAAGATGGGTCCGTGGATCGCCGTGCTCGGCTTGCGCCAGGACTGGCTCCACGCGGAGCAGGCCGGCACGCCCGATGAGGACCATCGCTCGACCACCGGCCGCGCTGCCCTCATGTACAATTTCGACTTCGGATTGACGCCCTACGTTTCCTACTCGACGTCGTTCACGCCGCTTCCGGGACAGCCGGTCGGAACCAGCATCCTGGACCCCGTCGCATCCTGGCGTCCGGCCGGCCCCGTCGAGGGCGAGCAAGTGGAGATCGGCTTCAAATACCAGCCGAACGGCGTGCCCTTCATGATCAACGCGGCCGCGTACGAGCTCACCGACAAGAACCAGATCGTGCAGCCCGATATCCTGTTCGCTGCCGTCCAGGGTGCGGACGTCAAGGTGCGCGGCTTCGAGATCGAAGCGGTCGGCAGAGTGACGCCCGAGCTGAGGGTCATCGCCTCCTACTCCTACACGGACGCCAAGTATGAGAAGTACCCCGAGTATTTCGGCTTCCCGACCGGCCTTAGCGATTTCATGGAGGGCAAGCGCGTGGACGGCATCCCCGAGCATCTCGCTTCGCTGTGGGCAACCTACAGCGTGCTCGATGGTCCGCTGAAGGGGCTGTCGTTCGGTGGCGGCGTGCGCTATGTCGGCGGCGCGGAGAGCTGGGGCCAGGATATTGCCACCGCACAAGAGCTTCACATCGAGACGCCGTCGTTCACGCTGTTCGATGCCATGGTCGCCTACGAGACACCCGACTGGCGCTGGCAGCTCACGGCCCAGAATCTGGAGGACGAGTACGTCGTCACCTCCTGCACGGCCTATCGCGGCGACTGCTTCATCGGACAGGCCCGCACCATCATCACCGGCTTCACGTACAAGTTCTAGCGCTGAAGGAGGAACTGCCCCGTTTTGAGCCTTGACGCCTTCGACCGCGACGTCCTGATTGCGACCGCGGGCAGTCTTCTCATGGCTGCCGGCGTCGCCATGTTGCGCCAGCGCTGGCTCTTGCGCGGGCAAGGCGGCGTTGCCTTCTTGATCGCCGGCTGGCTCGTCGTTCTGGCAGCTTTCGTCGCCGAGGGGCGCATCTGGGGCGCGGAGCTCGGCACGGCGTACGCCCTCGGCGCCCTTTCGCTCGCAGCCTACGGCGTCATCGCAGCCACATTCGAGCGCCGCGAAGCCAAGGAGCGTAGCCCGCGCGAGGTCGCGCTCGATCCCGAGGAGCGCCCGACCAACTGGAAACGCGGCACGGGCAAGGCGCTGCTGGCAATCGTGCTTGCCGGCGTGGCCGCCATCGGCGTCGGCGTGGCGTTCGCGGTCCAGGCGCCGCTTCCGCCGCAGGACCGCGCCGTCTTGGGCGGATTGCTGGTCCCGATCCTGTGGGGCGGCGGCATGGCGTGGACGTTGTGCGATCCGCGCCTCGTGCGCGCGACGATCATCCTCGTCACAGTCTCGGCGCTCGGATATGGCATCGCCTTTTTGCCCAAGGTTCTCTCTTGATGCAGGAGACCGCAGCTCCCCAAAGCCGGCGCAAGCGGCAGTTTCTGCCGCCGCAGTTCGTGCGCGCGATGCTCGCGGGCCATTCCGCGCTCGGCATCGCTTTCGCGGCTCTGATCTACATCGTGTGCCTGACCGGCACGCTGGCCGTGTTCACGCACGAGCTGAAGCGTTGGGAGCAGCCGGACGCGCCGCTGATCGCAGGCAGCCTCACCGCGGACGCCGCCGCCAAGGCCGTCGAGAACGCCTATAGGAAGGCGCTCGCCCTCAATGCGGCGCACGATCTCTTCGTCATGGGACCGGGCGACACCCAGGAGCGACTGCTCGTCAATTTCCATGACCACGATAGCGGCGTGGAAGGCCACTGGATCGGCGATGCCGAGGGCAACCTCGTCGTCGAGAAGCACGCTCCTTGGGCCGAGTTCATCGCCGATCTGCACGTCCGCCTGCACTTGCCGCACACCTGGGGCGCGTTCCTCGTCGGCCTCACCGGTGTCGCGCTGCTGTCGTCGCTGATCTCGGGCCTTCTCTCTCATCCGCGCCTTTTCAAGGATGCCTTCGCATTGCGATGGGGCGGTTCGCCCCTCCTGCAGGAGGCCGATCTCCATAACCGTCTCGGCGTCTGGGGACTCCCGTTCCATGTCGTCGTCTCGACCACGGGCGCGCTCCTCGGCTTGTCCACGTTGATCGTCGGCGTCCTCGCCCTCGCCGCCTACGAGGGCGATTCGGAAAAGGCCTTCGCCACCATTCTGGGGCCGCTCCCGACAGCGGACGAGACGGCAGCCCCCGTCCCCGACATCGCCGCCATGATTCGCTCCGTCCGCGCCGGGCATCCCGATGCCGAGTTCGCGAGCGTCTTCATCCAGCACATCGGCAAGGCCGGCCAGATGGTGAACCTCGGCATGAAGACGCCGGGCCACCTCGCCATGTCGAACGCCTACTACTTCGACGGCACCGGCAAGCCCCTCGGCGACGGCGGCCTCGAGACGGGCAGCATCGGCCAGCAGATCCTGGGCGCGCTGCAGCCCCTGCACTTCGGCTGGTTCGGCGGCCTGCTGGTCAAGATCGTCTACGGCATCCTGGGATTGGCGCTGACCATCGTCACGCACAGCGGAGTCGCCATCTGGCTCGCCCGCCGCCGCGAGCGCGGCCGCCCCGCGCCGCACTGGGAGAAGGTCTGGACCGCGCTCGCCTGGAGCCAACCCCTCGGGTTCGCCGTCGCCGCTCTCGCCATCTTCGCCGGCAGCGAAGCGGCAGCCGTCCCCGCCTACCTCGCGACAACGGTCGGTTGCATGCTGGCCTCCCAGGCCACGCGCGACGCGCGAACCGCGAGCCGTATCATTCGCCTGCTGGCGGGAGCCGCCGTGTTGGCCGCCGTAGCGATGCATGCCCACGCGTGGGCGGGACGCATGACGGACCCCGCCGCTCCGTGGGTCAGCGGTGTGATGGGCGTCGCAGCCCTGCTGCTCCTTGCGTCGGCCGTCCGCCCCTGGCTGTCGCGCGCCGAGGCGTGAGGCACGGCTCTCCGCTTGCTCACTCGAAGCCTTCGAGCTGAGGATGAAGCGCCCCGGCACGCGCGTCTACGTCTCCTCCGGTCATCGGTCTCACAAAAAAATCTAGAGCGCATTCACGCTCTAGGCCGTCTCGGGCTTGAGCCCAGGCGGCACCTTGCTCTCGCCCGCCTGCGCCGCCTGCGAGCTCAAGGGATCGAAGCTGGTCACTGTCTGCGCGGCGATGGCGGAGTCCGAGAACCCGACGCGATCTGCTTCGTCCGGCGCCGCGCGCCATCTCATCTGCGAGGCGATGTAGGCGATGAGCAGGAGATGCGCGACAGCCGTGAAGACGTAAAGAGCCGAAAAGCCGGCGTAGGCGCCGATCAGCGAAGCGAGCAGCGGCCCCACGGCGGCGCCGACGCCGAAGATCAGGAGGAGCCCGCTCGACATCTCCACGTAGTCGGACGATGCCGCGGCATCGTTGGCGTGTGCGACGACGATCGGGTAGAGCGGCATGGCACCGACTCCGAACAGTACACCAGCCACGAGCAGCACCTCGCGGTCGTCGAGCGGGATGACAAGCGTCGAGAGCGCGGCCACAGCGGCGATGGCCGCCGCCGCGATGATGACCTGGCGCCGGTCGATGCGGTCGGAGATGAGCCCGAGCGGCCACTGCGCCACCGCGCCGCCGAGCACCACCGCGCTCATGTAGAGACCGACCCGGATCGGGTCCATGCCCGTGTTCAGCGCATAGACGGGTCCCAGCGTCCAGAAGGCGCCGTTGGCGAGCCCGACCGCGAAGCAACCGATCACCCCCACCGGCGAGATGCGAAACAGCTTGAGCATACGCGGCCGCGCGAACGAGGCCGCCGCCGGCGTGGCCGCGATCGTGAACGCCACCGGCAGCGACGCCAGCGACACCAGAATGGAGGCGAGCCCGAACAGCAGGAACGAGTTGGGATCGGCAAGCCCGATCATGAGCTGCCCAGCCGTGATCACCGTGAGGTTGATGATCGTGTAGACGGAGAACACCATGCCGCGCGTGGCATTGCTCGACTTGGCGTTGAGCCAGCTCTCGATGACGATGAACAGCACCGCGAAGCAGAAGCCCGTGAACGCGCGCAGCACCCACCATGTTGGCGCCGAGATATCCATGACATGCAGCAGCGGCACTACCGACGCGACCGACGTCATGGCGAGGAACGCACGGATATGCCCGGCGCGGCGCACGAGCGCGGGCCCCAGGATGCAGCCGAGCGTGAAGCCGATGTAGTACGTGGTGCCGAGCATGCCGAGATCGACTTGCTTGAACTCCGCCATGTTGGCGCGGATCGGCACCAGCGTGCTCTGCAGCCCATTGCCCGCGAGCAGGATCGCGACGCTGATCAGAAGCGCGGACACAGGCGCCAGCGCCGCCGTGAAAGACACGGGGCGGGAGTCGGACGTCGCACGGGAGGGATCCAACACGTGAGGCACCGGGGATCGGCAGGGCGCGCAAGAGAGGCGCACCGGCGAAGCTGCCGCAGCTATTTAGGGGAGGCGACGGGCGCTGTCGAGGCGACGCCGTGTACGGAGGTCGCTCCCCGCGCGCCCCAAGCGAGGCAAGCCCGAAAGTCCCTTGTCCATGCAGAGCTTAAGCCTGCTGCGGCAGAGCGAAGCGATCAGCCCTTTGCCTCGACCGCCCAGGGATCGTAGCTGCCGATGCTCCAGACATGCCCCTCTGGATCGCGCGCCGCATAGCTCCGCCCGCCGTAGATTTGGTCCTTTGGCGCCATCACGATCTCGGCACCAGCCGCCTTCGCGCGATCGTGATGGGCATCGACGTCGTCGACGATGATGCAGACGATCTGCGTGCATCGCGCCCCGGCGCGCTCCGGCAGCGTCATGAACTGCTTGCCGAACTCGCCGCCCTGGTCCGGCCCAAGCATGACCATGCCGCGGCCGAAGGTGAGCTCCGCATGCACGACCTTTCCCACCTCGTCGCGATAGACCGCGTGCTCCTTGAAGCCGAACGCACGACAAAGCCACGCCACCGCCGCGTCCGCATCCTTGTAGCCGAGGCACGAGACGAGCGCGCTTCCGCGCGGTTTGTCAGCCATCTCGGACCTCCCTTCGCAAAGCATGTGCGAATGCCAGAGCCTAAGAGGCAAAAGTGACGTAGCAACGGCCGCAAGAACACAGGCCGGCACCCCGCGACGGATTCCCCCTCACCCTGACGTTCCCGCTACGGATCACACGCGCGTGCTTCCGGAAAAGCATGTCCTCGGACTTGATCCGGGGATGGGAACCGGTCATGGCGAAGCCATGCAAGCAACCAAGTCCGATAGGAAGCACGCCAGCATAGTGTCGGGGGCAGCCAATGTACGGGACCATCGCCACGCTCGCGTTCGTGGGCGTCGAGGCGCGCGCTGTCGAGGTGCAGGTGCGCATCACGCCGGGCGCACAAGCATTTGCAATAGTCGGCCTGCCCGACAAGGCGGTGGCGGAAAGCCGCGAAAGAGTGCGCAACGCGCTGCACGCCGTCGGCCTCGGCCTCCCCTACAAGCACATCACCGTCAACCTCGCACCCGCCGACCTACCGAAGGAAGGCAGCCACTTCGACCTCGCCATCGTGCTCGCCCTCATGGTCGCCATGGAGGCCATCGCCCCCGACGCCATCGAACGCTACGCCGCCGTGGGCGAGCTCGCCCTCGACGGCTCGATCCGCGCCGTGCCGGGTGCGCTGCCCGCCGCCATCGGCGCCAACGCCATCGACAAGGGCCTCATCTGCCCCGCCGAATGCGGACCCGAGGCCGCCTGGTCCGGCGAGGACGCCGACATCCTCGCCGCCCCGCATCTCCTCTCGCTCGTCAATCACTTCAAGGGCCTTCAAACCTTATCGCGCCCGAAGCCCGCGCTGGCGCGCGATCCCGCGGCGCTTCCCGACTTGCGCGACGTACGCGGCCAGGAAAGCGCCAAGCGCGCGCTCGAGGTCGCCGCCGCCGGCGGACACAACCTTTTGATGATCGGCCCGCCGGGCTCGGGCAAGTCCATGCTTGCCGCGCGACTTCCCTCCATCCTGCCGCCGCTCTCGCCCGAGGAGATGCTCGACGTCTCCATGGTGCACAGCCTCGCCGGCGAGCTGATGGGCGGCAAGCTCTGCACCGTGCGGCCCTTCCGCGCCCCGCACCATTCGGCGAGCATGGCGGCGCTCGTCGGCGGCGGCACGCGGCCGAAGCCAGGCGAGGCAAGCCTCGCGCACCTCGGCGTGCTCTTTCTCGACGAGCTGCCCGAGTTCCAGCCCGCCGTGCTCGACTCGCTGCGCCAGCCGCTCGAAACCGGCGAGCTGATCATCGCCCGCGCCAACCACCGCATCGCCTATCCCGCGCGCTTTCAGCTCATCTCCGCCATGAACCCCTGCCGCTGCGGCGGCGGACCAGGCCAGGCCTGCAAGCGCGGCCCGCGCTGCGCCGCCGATTACCAGGCGCGCATCTCGGGCCCTCTGCTGGATCGCATCGACCTTCAGATCGAGGTGCCGGCCGTCTCGGCAACCGACCTCACGCTACCGCCGCCGAAGGAGGGCAGCGCCGAGGTGCGCGCCCGCGTCACGCGCGCGCGAGAGATCCAGCGTGCGCGCTTCAAGGCAGAGGGCGCGCCCACGCTGCGCACCAATGCCGAATGCGTGGGTCACATGCTGGAGAAATTCGCCGAGCCCGACGCCGCAGCCCTGGCCCTCATCCGCCAGGCCGCCGAAACCCTCAAGCTCTCCGCGCGCGGCTTTCACCGCACGCTGCGCGTCGCGCGCACCCTCGCCGACCTCGACGGCACCGAAACCGTCGGCCGCATCCACGTCGCCGAAGCGCTGTCCTATCGGGGCGAGACGCTGCGGTCGGGAAGGGTGGCGTGAAGAACAGCCGACGCAGCAAGGTCTGGCTACGCGGCGAACTACGCCGCGTAGGAGAGCATGGCCTAAGGCTAATGTCTCATTTGGGAGCCACCGTCGATTTGGGAGAAGCCAAAAGCACGATCACCGACGCGATGATTACTGCGCCGCCCGTCCATTGGAAAAGGGTGAGGCGCTCCCCCAGAACGACCCACGCTGTGGCTATGCCGAAGAGAGGCGTCAGGTTGAGGAAGATTCCGGCGGTGGTTGCACTCACGCTGCGAAGCGCACTCAGATAGAGCCAGAATGCTGCCCCGTAGTACATGAAACCGGATAGCGCGCCTGCCGCCAGGATTTCATTGGGTATTGCCGGAAGCGCCCCCTGCCCGACTTGCCCCTCGAACGGCCAAATCATTGCCGCCCAGAGCAATCCTGCTGTTTGTTGAACGGCCGTGGCAGCCAAGGGATCATATGTCGAGGCAAGCCTTCGCATGAGGACGGTATAGACGGCGCAGCACAGGACGCCGGCGAGGATCAATCCTGGACCGGCAAAAGTCTTAGCCCGCAGGTCGCCACCTTCGACCAAGCCGCTCACGAGAACAACGCCGCCTGCCGCCGTAGCCGTCGCGATCAGAAATCGCGGACTGACCCGCTCCTCGCGGAGCAGCCATGCCACGAGGACGATGAGTGCCGGTTCAGCGGTCCACAGAAGGGTCGCGACGCTGGCTGTCGTCGTCGTGAGGCCAAGCATACTGAGCGTGTAAGACACTCCCGGATTGAGAACTCCTAGGAGCGCGAGGGGCAGAATAGGGAGCGCGAGAGAAGTTCTCCTCGAAAAAACGATGGCCCAAAGCACGCAAACGCTCGGCACGAGCTGGATGAGGAGGAAGGTGATCGGCTGGACCGATCCGAGAACGTTCTTGCTGATGACAGTGGCTATGCCCCAAAGGGCGGCGGCCGTGACGAGGAAAAGGATCGGGGCGATGCCCGAGTTCGGACGTGCCATGATTGGCCTCCACGACGAATGCCTGGAATGAAAACTGCTGACGTGAACGAGCGGCGGCAGAGCGCGTCCGCACATTCGTCGCTATCGCAGTTGTCATAGCCGGGCTTCCGGGGAGGCCGAGCGATCATGGACTGTGAGGCCTTAGTAGGTATAGCCGCGCTCGAAACCAGCGCAAAGAATAGCGTGGAGCACAGCCATCGGTCCCGCAACAGGGGGCTTCTCCTGTGCGGCCCGCCTCAGGCTCAATGGCCCGGCGGAGGTTGAGGCGCGCTAGAAAAAGGGGGGCTTCAGCCCCCCTCGATCTAATCCTTGATCCCCTTCTGGATCTTCGTGGCCGTCACCGTGTTCTGCAGCAGGCACGCGATGGTCATCGGGCCGACGCCCCCCGGCACCGGCGTGATGGCGCCCGCCACCTCGGCGCACTCGTCGTAGGCGACGTCGCCCACGAGCTTGGTCTTGCCGCCCTCGCCCGGCACGCGGTTGATGCCGACGTCGATGACGACGGCGCCCGGCTTGATCCAGTCGCGCCGCACCATCTCGGGCCGACCCACGGCCGCGACCAGGAGGTCGGCGCCGCGGCAGACGCCCGGCAGATCCCTGGTCTGCGAGTGCGCGATCGTCACCGTGCAGCTCTCACGCAGCAGCAGCGCCGCCATCGGCTTGCCAACGATGTTCGAGCGGCCGATGACGACCGCGTTGACGCCCTTGAGGCTCGGCATCGCCGTCCGCGCCAGGATCGCCGAACCCGTCGGCGTGCAGGGCACCAGCGTGCGCTCGCCGATCCACAGCCGGCCGACGTTGGCGGGATGGAAGCCATCCACGTCCTTGTCGGGATCGATCGAGTTCAGCACCTTCTCGGCGTTGACGTGCTTCGGCAGCGGGAGCTGCACCAGGATACCGTTGACGTTGGGGTTGGCGTTGAGACGCTGCACCAGCGCCAGGATCTCGTGCTCGCTCGTCGTCTCGGGCAGCTTGTACTCGAACGACTGCATCCCGCATTCGACCGTCTGGGCCGCCTTGTTCTTGACGTAGACCTTGCTCGCCGGATCCTCGCCGACCAGCACCACCGCGAGACCCGGCGTCAGGTCGTGGCTCGCCTGCAGCGCGCGGACGTCGGCGGCGACCTGCCGGCGCACGTCCGCTGCAATGGCCTTCCCGTCGATGATCTGTGCCGCCATGGGCTCCCTCCTCCGTTTATTCTTTGTTGCGTGTCCTCAGCCGGACACGGCCAGCCTCTCCGCCAGCCGCGCCTCGATCTCCTTCAGGTTGCCCGTGATTTCGACGGACTTCACGCGCGACTTGCCGCCCTTGGCGAGCTTGAGGCTGCCCTGCGCGATCCCGAGCCATTGGCTGAGGAGCTTGAGCAGGGCTGCGTTCGCTTCGCCGTCGGAGGGAACCGCGCGGACTCGGGCCTTGAGAGCTGGCCCTTCGGCCGTCGCTTCGATGCCGTCAATGGCATCTTTGGACGATTTCGGGGTGAGGCGCACGCGCACGATGACGCATGCGCGTTCCTGCCGCCAGGGCAGCGACGGGGCGGAGGAGGGGGACGCGGGGTTCCCGGCCGCCGGCATCAGATGCCGCCGGCCACCGCCGGGATCAGCACCCGCTCGATGAGCCCCTGCAGGAAGAAGCAGCCGAGCAGGAGGATGAGCGGCGAGAAGTCGATACCGCCGAAGTCCGGCAGCGCGTTGCGGATCGGGCGCAGGATCGGCTCGGTCACGGCGGCGAACGCTTGCGCCAGCGCTCGCACGAACCGGTTGTAGGGGTTGACGACACCGAAGGCCATCAACCAGGAGAGGATGACCGAAGCCAGGATGATGTAGACGTAGAGCTGGATGAGATAGCTCGTAAACTGCAGCAAATAGACCATAAGGTTTGTCATCGTTCTCCGCGCCCCCGCTTAAAACGGCCTGCCCGACGTTTAGCCGCTGCGCCGTAAGGCGGCAAGCCGCACCCGCCCCCCGGCACACATCCTGAACGGCGAAATGAGCCCGAGCGCGCGGCTTTCCCCCGCCGCCGGGCACCCGCCCGGCCCGTTTCTTGACAAGCCGCGACAGCGGACGGTAAATGCGCTCACTTCGGACCATGAGGCAGCGGACGCCGCGCGCGTGCCCGCCGCGTCGCTTGGTTCTGGGGCCGTAGCTCATCTGGGAGAGCGCCGCAATCGCACTGCGGAGGTAGTCGGTTCGATCCCGATCGGCTCCACCAAATCCCCGACCCTTAACGCCGCTTAACCGACAAGCCCCCCCGCGCGCGCCGATAGTCGGACATCCGTCCGATTCGCGAGGGGCGAGCCCATGCGCTGCCACTACCTGAGCGACCTTCACCTCGAGCGACAGGCTTTCCCCTGGCGCCTGCCCGGAGGCGATATCCTGATCGTCGCCGGCGACACCTGCCATGCGAGCTGCCTCGACCCGGCGCGCGGTGACAAGTACGCCCACGACCAGCGAGCCCGCGTGATGCAGGTCTTCGAGGCGGCTGTGGCAAGCTTCCGGCATGTCCTCGTCATCGCCGGCAACCACGAGCACTACGACGGCATCTTCGACGACACCGCGGCGCTGCTGAAGCGCCACCTCCCAGGCGTGACCGTGCTCGACGACGAGGCCGTCGAGATCGACGGCATCGCCTTCTTCGGAACCACCCTGTGGTCTGACTTCGACAACCGCAGCGAGGCAACGCTCGACGGCGTGCGCCGCCGCATGGGCGAGTTCTTCTTCGTGAGAAAGCGGAGCAGGGATGCCGAGGGCCGCGCACACTTCGCGAAATTTACGCCCCGCGACGCACTCGCCGCCCACGACGCCGCCATGAACGCGCTCCACACGCACCTCGCGACACGCCGTGGCAAGCCGACCGTCGTCATCTCGCATCATGCGCCGAGCCGGCAGGGCCTCGATGCGAGGCACGCCGGCAACGGCCTCGATGGCGCCTACGCGAGCGATCTCGATCGCGCCATCGCGGCACTGGAGGAGGTGCCCGTCTGGGTGCATGGCCACACCCACGTGCGGCGCAGCTACCGCATCGGATCGACGGCGGTCCACGCCAACTGCCGCGGTTTTGATGGCAAGGACACGTCGGCGCGCGCCTTCCGTCCCGATGCGTCGTTCGACCTGTGACCGGACGCCCCGGACCACGATCGCTTCGGACCCTATCGGTCCGAACCGCGCCCAAGAGTGCTTCCGGAAAAGCATGTCCTCGGACTTGATCCGGGGATGGGAACCGGTCATGGCGAAGCCATGCGAGCAACCAAGTCCGATAAGAAGCACGACAAGACAAGGACCTAGAGGCTTTCCGCGATTCTATGAAAAGCGGAAAGACTCTAGGTGGGCTTGTCCGCGCGGAAGGTGCCGAAGCTCTTGGGCTCGCCGGCCCCGAACAGGAACACCTCGTAGACCTCGGGCTCGCCGCCATCGACCTCCATGCCGGGCGACCCGACGGGCATGCCGCGCACGGCGAGCCCCCGCCCCTCGGGCTTCTCAGCGAGCAGCCGCTTGACCGCCGCCGCAGGCACATGCCCCTCGATGACATAGGCCCCGATCTCGCCCGTGTGGCACGCGGCCAGCTCAGGCGGAACGCCGAGCCGCGCCTTGACCGCCTTCATGCTCGGCGCGTCGACGAGCGTGACCGTGAAGCCGTTCGCCTCGAGATGCTGGACCCACTTGTGGCAGCAGCCGCATCCCGGATCGCGATGGACCGTCATCGGCGGCGGCGCTTCCGCGCGCGCCCCGGAGACAAGGACCACCGAGCCGGCTGCGGCCCAAAGCAGTACGTCACGGCGACTGGCGTTCATCTCGCGCTCTCCTGGTGTGATGGTCAGCGCGCGCTGCGTGCGAGCACGTCCATCAGTTCATCGATCTTCTGTGTCTGCTCGGACTTGTCGCCGCTCGCCATCGCGTGGGCGACACAGTGCGAGATGTGGTCGCGCAGGATGTCCTCCTCGACACGCCGCAGCGCCGCCCGCACCGCCGCGATCTGCGTCACGATGTCGATGCAGTAGCGGTCCTCCTCAACCATGCGTGACACGCCGCGCACCTGCCCCTCGATGCGCGACAGGCGTTTGATGCGGGTGGATTTGGAAGCTTTCATCATGCTTGACGCATACCCGATGGGGGTATATATGTCAACGCATACCCCCACAGGGTATACGTCAAGGTCGTAGACGTCAGGGTTGTGAGGGAGCGGGCGATGGCCGGGCATGAGCATGGACACGGCAAGCACGGGTCGCCCTGCTGCCAGCACGGCGCCGAACCCAAGCACGCCGCGCAGGCCCACCACGATCACGGTGCGCCCGATGCCGGCGCCCGCGCCGTGAAAGACCCGGTCTGCGGCATGACGGTCGACCCGCACACCGCCAAGCACCACGCCACCCACAACGGCAAGACCACTTATTTCTGCTCGGCGCGCTGCCGCGAGAAGTTCGTCGCAAACCCGGGCCAATATATTGATCCGGAGCAAGCCAAGGCCGAGGCCGCGCCGCCGCCCGGCACCATCTACACCTGCCCCATGCATCCCGAGATCCGCCAGGTCGGACCGGGCACCTGCCCCATCTGCGGCATGGCGCTCGAGCCCGAGATCGTGACCGGCGAGCACGTCCACAACGTCGAGCTCGATGACATGATGCGCCGCCTCTGGATCGCGGTCGCGCTCACGCTCCCGGTGTTCGCCCTTGAGATGGGCGGCCACCTGACCGGCCTCCTGCACTGGCTCGGCCAGCAAAGCTCCAACGTAATCCAGCTTATTCTCGCGACGCCCGTGGTGCTGTGGGCCGGCTGGCCGTTCTTCGAGCGCGGCTGGGCCTCGCTCAAGACGCTGAACCTCAACATGTTCACGCTCATTGCCATGGGCACGGGCGTGGCGTGGCTCTATAGCCTTGTCGGCACGCTTGCGCCCGACCTCTTCCCGGCCGCCATGCGCGGTCATGACGGCGCGGTGCCCGTCTACTTCGAGGCCGCCGCCGTCATCACGACTTTGGTTCTCGTCGGACAGGTGCTCGAGCTCAACGCGCGCGAGCAGACGAGCGGCGCCATCCGCGCCCTCCTCGACCTCTCGCCCAAGACCGCGCGACGCATCCGCGCCGACGGCAGCGACGAGGACGTGAGCCTCGACGCCATCGCCGCCGGCGACCGCCTGCGCGTGCGCCCCGGCGAGAACGTGCCCGTCGACGGCGCCATCCTCGAAGGCCGGAGCGCCGTCGATGAATCCCTCGTGACGGGCGAATCCATGCCCGTCACCAAGGCCGCGGGAGACGTCGTCATCGGCGGCACCACCAACCAGTCCGGCGCCTTCGTCATGCGCGCCGACAAGGTCGGCCGCGACACCGTGCTCGCCCGCATCGTGCAGATGGTGGCCGAGGCCCAGCGCAGCCGCGCGCCGATCCAGAGGCTCGCCGATCAGGTGGCGGGATGGTTCGTGCCGGCCGTCATCGCCGTCGCCGTGGCGGCCTTCGCCGCGTGGTGGATCTGGGGTCCCGACCCCAAGCTCGCGCACGCGCTGATCGCTGCCGTCTCCGTGCTCATCATCGCCTGCCCGTGCGCGCTCGGCCTTGCAACGCCGATGTCGATCATGGTCGGTGTCGGCCGCGGCGCCAGGTCGGGCGTGCTGATCAAGAACGCGGAAGCCCTCGAGCGCATGGAGAAGGTCGACACTTTGCTCGTCGACAAGACCGGCACCTTGACCGAAGGCAAGCCGCGCGTCGTCGCCATCCGCACCGCGCCGAGCGTCGCCGAGGATGACCTCCTGCGCCTCTCCGCGAGCCTCGAGCGCGCGAGCGAGCATCCGCTCGCCGCCGCCATCGTCGACGCGGCGAAAACCCGCGCGCTCGCGCTCACCGAGCCCGAGAGCTTCGATTCCCCCATCGGCAAGGGCGTGCTCGGCAAGGTGGACGGCCGCCGCCTCGTCATCGGCAACCGCCGCATCATGGCCGATGCCGGCATCGACACGGCAAACCTCGACACGGTCGCCGACGAGCTGCGCCGCGACGGCGCCACCGCCATTTATGTGGCCGTCGACGGAGCGGCCGCCGGCATCATCGCCATCGCCGATCCCATCAAGGCGACGACACACGCCGCCATCGCCGCGCTCAAGGAGGCGGGCATCCACATCGTCATGCTGACGGGCGACCAGCGCACGACGGCGGAGGCGGTCGCACGCAGGCTCGGCATCGATCAGGTCGAGGCCGAGGTGCTGCCCGAGGATAAAAGCCGCGTCGTCGCGCGCCTGAAGAGCGAAGGCCGCATCGTCGCCATGGCCGGCGACGGCATCAACGACGCCCCGGCGCTCGCGGCCGCAGACATCGGCATCGCCATGGGCACGGGCACCGACGTCGCCATTGAGAGTGCCGGCGTGACGCTGCTCAAGGGCGACCTCACCGGTATTGCCCGCGCTCGTGCGCTCTCCGCGGCGACCATGTCCAACATCCGCCAGAACCTGTTCTTCGCCTTCGTCTACAACGCCGCCGGCGTGCCCGTCGCGGCGGGCGTGCTCTATCCCGTTTTCAGCTTGCTGCTGTCGCCGATGATCGCCGCGGCCGCCATGTCGCTGTCGTCGGTCAGCGTCATCGCCAACGCGCTGCGCTTGAACCGCGCCGAGCTGTAGTCAGCGCATTCTCGCAGACGGCCGAGATCGCCTTCATGAAGGACAGACTCGCCAGGCGCGGCAAATAGCGCCTACTGCGAGCGCCCCTTGCCGGCGGGCGTCGTCTGTCGCGCCGCCTCGCGCTTGTCCTCCGGCTGCCCGCGCAACGCCGCTTCGGCACGGCGCAAGTGCGCCTCCGCCTCCTTCGCTTTGGCTTCGTCCGGGCGGCGCTGCTCGTGCTCGACCGGCTGCGTCTCGTCGACGTCGGGAGCGTCGTGAATCGGCAGCGCGGGAAAGCCGCTCCGATCGTCGCGCCGCCAATCGGGCGCGACGTGAATCGGCAGCGCAAGAAAATCCGAAGCGTGGAAAATCGGTCTCATCAAGCCTGAAACCCATGCGCGTCGCCTCGGGTTCCAGATCGTCCGGCTACGGCTTTGCCGATTTGTAAGGTCCGGGGACTTGGGGCTCGGCGCACACGCACCAATATCAGGGGCACCCACCCACCCTGCAATTCACGGAGCATCGCATGAAAACGCGCCATCTTGGCCTTGAGGGCCCGGAAGTCTCGGCCCTTGCCCTCGGCTGCATGGGCATGACGGATTTCTACGGGCGCCGCGACGACGACGAATCCATCGCCACCATCCACCGCGCGCTCGAGCTCGGCGTCACCTTCTTCGACACCGCCGATATGTACGGCCCCTACACCAATGAGGAGCTGGTCGGCCGCGCCATCAGGGGCAAGCGCGACGCCGTCTTCCTCGCCACCAAGTTCGGCATCGTGCGCGATCCGAGCAACCCGGCCGCACGCGGCGTCAACGGCCGTCCCGACTACGTGCGAACCTCCGTCGAGGGCAGCCTCAAGCGCCTCGGCATCGACCACATCGACCTCTACTATCAGCACCGCGTCGACCCCGCGACGCCGATCGAGGACACGGTCGGCGCCATGGCCGAGCTCGTCAAGCAAGGCAAGGTGCGCTACCTCGGCCTCAGTGAGGCCTCCGCCGAGACTATCGCCCGCGCCCACAAGGTGCACCCCATCACCGCCGTGCAAAGCGAGTACTCCCTCTGGACGCGCGACCCCGAGGATGGCGTGCTCGCCGCGTGCGAGGAGCTGGGCATCGGCTTCGTCGCCTATAGCCCGCTGGGGCGTGGCTTCCTCACCGGCGCCATCAAGAGCCCGGACGACTTCGAGCCCGGCGACTATCGCCGCATGAGCCCGCGCTTCATGGGCGAGAACTTCAAAAAGAATCTCGAGCTGGTCGAGAGCGTGCGCGATATGGCGGCCGAGAAGCGTATCACGCCCTCCGAGCTGGCCCTCGCCTGGGTATTGGCGCAGGGCGAGCACATCGTGCCGCTCTTCGGCACCAAGCGGCGCAAGTATCTCGAGGAGAACGTGCGCGCGGCCGGGATCACGTTGTCGAAGGCGGATCTCGATGCCATCGAGGCGGCGTTCCCCGCCGGTGCCGCATCCGGCCCGCGCTATCCGGTGGCCATGATGAGCGTGGTGAATGGGTAACGCGAAGCGAGGAATGACGCGGACGACCGCGAGCTCCGGGCGCCCAGCCGTCCCTTGGCCTTGCGCCCGCCACACCACGCAGCCTATGTGACATCACGGACATGATGCCGAATCGCCACGCGCATTCATCGGCAAGGAGCTTTCTCATGACGACGCGAATCATTGCCACCGCAGCCCTCGGCACGCTGGCCCTCTTCGTCGCTCCCCTCGACGCGGACGCCGGCCGCAAGAAGCCGGTCGAGCGCGACCGCCTCGTCGAGCGCGACTGCACGCCGGTCAACGGTCCCTTCGGCTACTACGGCAATCCGTGGTGCGACGGCGGCTACAAATATGCGGAGGACTGGGACCCCGGCACCGGCGGCTATTTGGATGTCTTCGATCTGCCGCAGGTGCAGCGCCTCCGGCGCCGCTTCGAATAAGAGCTTCGCATCGCAAAACCACATGCAGCCCCGCCCTCGCGGGGCTGCATGCGTTTGGGTGCAATCACCACCGTGACCGTGATTGGCGCCTGGTGGCGTCGGCGATGCCGCGCACGCGGCGTGTTTCCCGCCTTAGCTCGTCCTCGAGCACGACACGATCGGAAAGCTTCGGGTCCCCGAGATCGAGCTCGATGACGAGCTCACCTTGCGCCGTGACGTGTGACGAGAACGCCAGGATGTGGCCGCGAAACACGACCTGCTGGTGCGCCACCTCCAGTTGCCGGTGGCTCCGAAGGACGGCCCTGAGCGCGAGCACGGCCGCATGGTCGGCCGCGCGCCCGATCCTGTCGGACACGGCCGTCGAAGCAAAAACACGAAAGGGAAGAAAGGCGCGCGTTGTCATGGACAATCTCCTCCTTGGACGCACGATCGCGCATGCGGAATTGCATGCGGCGTCGCGTCTTCGGTCGGAGATGTCGCTAGGTGCGCATGGCGGACGTTTACGATCGCGTGCGACCTCGGTCAAGAGACGGAACTCGAAGCCCTCTTCGTTCCTTTAGTGCCGCGAGGTGAACGTCCTTCGGAAATCATCGAGCGGGGCATAAGTGTCGCCACAATGGCGCCACGTTTGCCGATGGACCAAAACGGGAGTGACCATGAGAACAGTACGACTACTAGGAGCCCTGCTCGGCTTGAGCCTGATGGGCGTCGCCGCAGCCCACGCGTCGCCGGGCTTCTCGACCGCCAACGTCAACGTGCGCACCGGCCCCGACATAGATTTCCCGAGCGTCGGCGTGATCCCCGAGGGCGACCCGGTGGAGATCGCCGGCTGCCTCGACGACGAATCCTGGTGTGATGTGATCTGGGCCGGAAACCGCGGCTGGGTCTACAGCGAGTACCTCGCCTTCGAGCAGCGCGGCGCCTACGTGTCGCTGCTCGACGTCGATCCCGGCGACTTCCGCATTCCGGTCGTGCGCTTCATCGCCGGCGACTACTGGGACCGCTACTATCGCGGACGCCCCTGGTACAACGACCGCGCCCGTTGGGTTTCGTTCAAGGTCCGCCCGCGCGCCGGCTGGCGGGCCCCGCCCCGCGGCAAGCGCAATCCCGGCTGGTGGCGCTCGGGCTACAAGGCACCCGCAGGCATGCGCCCGCCCGCAGACCGCTGGGAGCGCCGCATGGATCGACGCGACGATCGGCGTGATGACCGTCGCGACGACCGCCGGGATGATCGCCGCGATGACCGCAGAGACGACCGCCGCGACGGCGACAAGCGCTGGTAAGGGCGTCACCGCCTAGGATTCGCAGCATGCCCCCGGCTCCGGCCGGGGGCTTTTTTTTGCGTGATCTCGCGAGGCTCAGGCGGCGTTGAATTGCGACTGCAGACTGGCATAAAGCTGGTGCATGTCGAACACCGCGCCCTCGAGATAGGCGATCGTATCGGTCTCGTCCCACACGCCGCCGCCATCCTCGTGCACCCAGACGTAATAGCCGGCAGCGTGCAGCAGGCGATAATTGATGTTCCAGTTCTCCCGGCGCTGGAGCCCGATGACGACGGCCTTGTCGACGGCGTCGGAATCGTCGGGATGAATGAGCGAGGCGAACGACCGCAGCCTGTTGCCGATGATCTCCGAGGCATCGAAGCCGAAGCAGCGCTCGAACCCGCTCGTGAGCTCGAGCATCGTGAATTCCTTGTCGGCCCTGCACCGGTAGAGAAAGCCGTTCATGCGCCCGAGGACACTTTCGAGGAACGGCGCATCGTCGTCACGCAATGATGAGTCCATGCCAGAAGACCCCCGATCTTGATCCTGCGAATGGCGGCGAGGCTTGTTCAAACACCAACATGCGCCGGGACGCAATGCGACGGATACGGTTTTGTCGTCGCGCGTATGCGCTTTGCGCGGTCGCACAAAAATAAGGCGCGCTGTGCTGCAGCGCGCGCACACTTACACTCGAAACCGTTTCAATCGGAGGGAATGCTCAGTTCTCGTCCATTTTCAGCGCGGCGATAAAGGCTTCCTGAGGGATTTCGACGCGTCCGAACTCACGCATCTTCTTCTTGCCGGCCTTCTGCTTGTCCAAGAGCTTACGCTTGCGGGTGATGTCGCCGCCGTAGCACTTGGCGATCACGTCCTTCCTGAGCGCGCTGATGGTCTCGCGCGCGATCACCTTGCCGCCGATGGCCGCTTGGATCGGGATCTTGAACAGGTGCGGGCGGATAAGCTCCTTAAGCTTCTCGCACATGGCACGGCCCCGGTTTTCCGCCCGCGTCCGGTGCACGATCATCGACAAGGCATCGACCGGCTCGTCGTTGACGAGGATCGACAGCTTGACGAGATCGTTCTCCTCGTAGCCCTTGATATGATAGTCGAACGACGCATACCCGCGTGAGACGGATTTTAACCGGTCGTAGAAGTCGAACACCACCTCGTTGAGCGGCAGATCGTAGATCAGCATGGCGCGGTTGCCGACGTAGGTGAGCTGCTTCTGCCGCCCGCGCCGGTCCTGGCAGAGCTTCAGCACGGCGCCGAGATAGTCGTCGGGCACCAGGATGGTGGCCTCGATCCACGGCTCCTCGATGTGATCGATGCGCACGGTATCCGGCATATCGGCCGGATTGTGCAGCTCGATCATCGAGCCGTCGGTCATGTGCAGGTGATAGATGACCGAGGGCGCCGTGGTGATGAGGTCGAGGTTGAACTCGCGCTCGAGCCGCTCCGTAATGATCTCGAGGTGCAGAAGCCCGAGAAACCCGCAGCGGAACCCGAATCCCAGCGCCGCCGAGGTCTCCGTCTCGAACGAGAAGCTCGCGTCGTTGAGCCTGAGGCGCGCCATGGCATCGCGCAGATCCTCGAAGTCGGCTGCATCGACGGGAAAAAGTCCGCAGAACACCACCGGCTGCGCCGGCTTGAAGCCCGGCAGCGGCTCGGGCGTCGGATTCTTCTCGTCCGTCACCGTGTCACCGACACGCGTGTCCGCCACCTCCTTGATGGCGGCGGTGAAGAAGCCGACCTCGCCCGGCCCGAGCTCCGCCAGCATTTCCTGCTTCGGGCGGAAGATGCCGACGCGTTCCACCTGGTAGTGGCCATCGGTTGCCATCATCATCACCTTCTGGCCGCGCTTCAGCACGCCGTCGATGACGCGCACCAGGACCACCACCCCGAGGTAGGCGTCGTACCAGCTGTCGACGAGCATGGCCTTCAAGGGCTTCGAAGCATCGCCCTTGGGCGGCGGCAGCCGCTCGACGATCGCCGCCAGCACCGCCTCCACATTGAGGCCGGTCTTGGCCGAGACGCCGATGGCATCCGAGGCATCGAGCCCGATCACGTCCTCGATCTGCTTCTTGACCCGGTCCTCGTCGGCCGACGGCAGATCCACCTTGTTGAGGACGGGAAGGATCTCGAGGTTGTTGTCGAGCGCCTGGTAGACGTTGGCGAGCGTCTGCGCCTCCACCCCCTGGCTCGCGTCGACAACCAGGATCGCCCCCTCGCAGGCGGCGAGCGAGCGCGACACCTCGTAGGCGAAGTCCACATGACCCGGCGTGTCCATCAGGTTGAGCTGATAGGTCTTGCCGTCCGTGTGCCGGTAGTCGAGGCGCACCGTCTGCGCCTTGATGGTGATTCCCCGCTCGCGCTCGATATCCATGGAATCGAGAATCTGCTCTTTCATCTCGCGGT
>JBFXEP010000006.1:0-25860 GCA_050179995.1 Hyphomicrobium sp. | reverse complement strand
GGAATGGGCTCGGTGACGATGTAGAAATGCTCGGCCGCGTGCAGCGGCAAGGAGACTCCGGACAGCGCCGCGAGATCGCGCGACCACATACCGCCGGTGACGACGACCTTGCCGGCGCGGATCTCCCCCTCTGCCGTCAAGGCCCCTACGGCGCGCCCGCCTTCGACGAGAATCTTCTCGACGCCGAGGTTTTCGAGGATCGTCACACCCATGGCGCGGGCGCCCTTGGCCATCGCCATGGTGACGTCGATCGGATTGACCTGTCCGTCGTTGGGCAGGAACAGGCCGCCCGCGACGCCGTCGATGTTCAAAGGCTGCCAGCGCTCCTTGAGCTCCTCGGGCCGCAAGACCTCGACGGGCAGGCCGAAGTTGCGGCCCATGGAGGCGCCGCGCTTCAACTCCTCCAAGCGGCCCTCGTGTGTGGCGACACGCAGCGCGCCGCGTTGGCTGAAGCCCGTCGCCTGCCCTGTCTCGGCCTCGAGGCTCTGGAACAGCTCGCCGGTGTATTTGGCGAGCTCCGTCATGTTGCGCGTGGCGCGGAGCTGCGTGACGAGGCCGGCGGCGTGCCAGGTGGTGCCGCAGGTGAGCTGCTTCCTCTCGCACAGGATCACGTCCGCAATGCCGAGCTTCGCCAGATGATAGGCGACGGAGACGCCGGCTATGCCCCCGCCCACGATCAATATCTCGCACCGGTTGCGGAACGGCGTTGACACAACGTGTCTCCCTGGCAGTCTTTGTCTTCTCTCTATCCGTTCGCGCAACATTCCCTCGCGCGACTGAATATTTCAATTCAAATATTCACTTTCTTACCGTAGCAAGATCGGGCCCAGGACGGTAAACAATGGCACGACAGGGAGAAGGCGCCACGCCGACGGCGGAGTCGAACGATGCGGCGGCCGGTGAGGCCGCGCATCGGGTCGGCCTCGAGATCCGCCAGCTTCGCAAAGCCAAGGAAATGACGATCGCCGAGCTGTCGCTCGCGACCGGACTCTCGGCGGGCTACCTCAGCCAGATCGAGCGCGGCATCTCGAGCCCGTCGGTGAAGGCGCTGCATACGCTCAGCCGCGCGCTCGGCGTGACCGTGAGCTTCTTCTTCTCACCTGAGACAGATGACGGCGGCGCGCTGCGCGATCTGGTCGTCAGGGCCGGCCAGCGGCGCACGCTGACATTCGAGAACGACATTCGCGACGAGCTCCTGTCGCCGAACCTCGGGCGCAAGCTCGAGCTCTTGAGGAGCGTGTTCCCGCCCGGCTCGTCCAGCGGCGCGGAACCCTATGTGCACCGTGGGGAGGAGGCGGGCTTCGTCGTCTCGGGCGAGCTTCGCCTCTGGGTCGGCGAGCAGGAGGTTCTGCTCAAGGAAGGCGACAGCTTCGCCTACTCGAGCGACCTGCCGCACCGCTACGCGAACCCGGGCACCGTCGAGACTGTGGTCATCTGGGCCATCACGCCACCGAGCTATTGAGCCCGCTCGGGGTCGACCTGACGAGCGCCGTGCAGAAAGTTGCTTCCTAACAGCAAATCGATTCTTCTCGCCTTTTTATCTGCGATTTTAGGCTCCTCCGATCAATATTCCAGCTGCAAGGACCAAGGCACCACCCAGCACGACCTGGAACGTCGCTCGAAGGAAGGGCGTCTCCATGTACCGATGCTGAATCCAGACGATGGCCCAAAGCTCGATGAAGACGACGACGAGTGCAAGCACCGTCGCGGTCCAGAAGTCCGGGATCAGATAGGGCAGGGCATGCCCCAGCCCGCCGACCGTGGTCATCACGCCGGACGCCAGCCCGCGTTTCCATGGCGCGCCGCGTCCCGAGATCTTGCCGTCGTCGTGCGCGGCCTCGGTGAACCCCATCGAGATTCCGGCGCCCACGGAGGCAGACAGGCCGACGAGGAACGTGGTCCAAGGGTTCTGGGTCGCGAAGGCGGCCGCGAAGATCGGGGCCAGCGTTGAGACCGACCCGTCCATCAGGCCAGCCAAACCAGGCTGAACCCAGGTGAGGATGAACCGTCGGCGGAAGGCAAGATCCTCATGCGCGCGCTTCTCGTCGCTCAGATGGCGCGCGGTCAATTTTTCCGCTTTCGTCTCATGTGCGGCCTCGGCCCGCGCGAGATAGTCCAGGAGCTTGCGCGTTTCCGGGTTCTTCGCCTTCTCTGCCGCAAGCTCGTAGAACTGCTGCGACTCCTGCTCCATCTCGAAGACCTCCTGACGGATCCGCTCGAGACCGAGGTTCTCGATCAGCCAGACAGGATTGCGGGGATAGAAATCGGCAACTTGCTCCCTGGTCAGGGGAATGATCGCGTCGCCGTAGAGACGCTGGTACCGATCGGTCAGCGATCGGCGATGCTGGTCCTCCTCGGCGGCCATGTCCTCGAAAATTGCTGCGCTGTCCGGGTAGTCGTTTCTCAGATTGGATGCGAAAGCAGCATAGATGCGGCTATCCTCCTCCTCCGAAGAGATCGCCAAAGCGAGGATCTCCTTGTCCGAGAGATCCGCGAATCGACGCTTGCGTCGCGAAAATGATGACCTCAATGATGGAATGCTCATACGCGTCCTCTTAGCTCACAGCGAGCGGCCGACCTCCGAGAGCTTCGACCGGGTCCAGGCTACGATCTGGTCCGCGCCCATGACGCCGGACGCCCGCGCCAGAATCTTCTCGCCGCGGACGAGCAACAGCGTTGGGATGCTGCGTATGTCGAGGTGCGCCGATAGATCCGGCGCTTCGTCGGCATTCAGCTTGAGGAGGCGCACGTCCGGCTCCAGCGCGGCCGCCGCCTGCTCGAGCATGGGCGCCATCGCTCGGCATGGTCCGCACCAGGGCGCCCAGACGACAGTACGGGTGTCGCTCACGGAGCCTCCTTGATCTTGCGGATGCCCAGGCGATCGAGGAGGAACCGCTCGTAGAAGGGTTCGCTCTCGCCGACGCGAATCTTGCGCAGGAAGTATTTCTCGAACGCTACCTTCGCCAGATGCACCCACTGGCCTTTCGATGACCAGTTGAGGTTCCGCGGCGGGATTTGTGGCTGCGCGACGAAGGCGACACCCGTGTTGCCAAAGTCGGCAAGGCAGATGGCGTTCCAAGTCGGTCGGGACCCCATCTCTTTGCCCCGCAGCAAGGCGCCGATGTTCTCGGCCGTCGCCGTCACCATGGATTCGATCATGAAGCCAGTCTTGGGGACCCCGACCGGCACCGGCGTCGGCCCGATCGGCGGGATGGCGACGCAGACGCCCACGGCAAACACGTTGGGGAAGGTGGGATTGCGCTGGAACTCATCGACGAGCACAAAGCCGCGCGGGTTGGTGAGCCCCTCGATGCCGCGCACGGCCGCGACGCCCCTGAACGCCGGCAGCATCATGGAATAGGCAAACGGCAGCTCGGATGTCCTGAGCACCGTGCCGTCCTCGCCGACCTCCTCGACGGTCATGGTGTCGGCGGTAACGGCATTGATTCGCGCGCTGGTGATCCACTTGATGTGGCGTTCCCGGAGCTCGCTCTCGAGAAGGGTCTTGGTATCGCCGACGCCGTCGAGCCCGAGATGGCCGATATACGGCTCGGCGGTCACGAAAGTCATCGGCACACGGTCGCGGATGCGTCGCTTGCGCAGCTCGGTTTCAACCACGAACAGGAACTCGTAGGCCGGCCCGAAACATGAGGCGCCCTGTGCAGCCCCGATCACCACAGGTCCAGGCGCCGCAACGAGGCGGTCAAAGGCCGCTTTGGCCTTTTCGGCGTGATCGACCTGGCATACCGACTGCGTATGGGCATCGGGGCCGAGGCCTGGAACTTCGTCGAAGGCAAGGTCCGGTCCGGTCGCCACCACAAGGAAGTCATAGCCGAGCGACGTTCCGTCGCCCAGCTCGATACGATTCTCGTTCGGGTACACGCGGCGCGCCCCTTGCGTGAGGAAGCGGATCTTCTTCCGCCGCATGACATCCGTCAGGTCGATCTGGATGCTGCTCGCCTCGCGCCAACCGATCGCCACCCAAGGATTCGATGGCACGAAATGGTAGCGCGGGGTCTCGGCGACGAGCGTTAGCTGATCGCCAGGTCGCAACTTTGGGACAAGCTCATAGGCCGCCAGCGTGCCGCTGAGCCCTCCTCCAAGAATGACGATGTCCGACATGCGCTTACTCCCTGGTTGTGCTTGTTGAAATTCAGCTTCTCCAATTCCCGCTTGCAGTTGACATTTATTCGTGAGCTCTCTCGGGAGAGCCGCTAGAGAAATCCATACAGCGCGCTGCCCTTCTCCCGATGCCGCAGGGTGGGTGTATGTCCCGCCTATGGCGCCGACCTCAGGGGAACGCCGCGCCTGGGCGCACGCCGAGGCGTTTCAATACGAATGCCAGCGGACAGAAGCGAGTGACCGAGGCTTGCAGCATGTTGAGCCCCACGAAGGCCGTCAGGAATAGCCAGTAGGGATTGTGAATGTGGCTCAGCACGAGGCTCATCAGGATCATAGTGCCTGCGAAGGCCAATACGGCGCGGTCGATGGTCATTTGGACGTCCTCATTTCTGGATCTGGTTGGCGCACAAAGCAGATCGGCAATGTCCTTACTGTTTGGTGTGCGCCGCATAATATGCGCGTTCACTAAATTAGATATAACTTATATTATTGTCAAGTCATCGCGCCACATCGGTCAGCGCTAGGTCGCTGCAGGTCGCTTTTCGAATTGATTGCCGTCAACGCCTGTAACGCCGCCCGATGCTAACGGCGTCAATGCACACCGGCTGGAGAGACCTCTTCAATTTGAAGCCGAGAAAAGAGGAGTTGAGCTATGGTTGATACTAAACTCGTCCGTTGCCTCGCCGTGCTTGTTCTGGGATCAGTCTTTGCGACCGGCGCCTACGCCCAACAGGGGCCCGTTGCCACAGCCTGTAAGGATGACATTCCCAAGTTCTGTGCAGGCAAAGAGCACGGTCAGGGTGAAATCCGCGCATGCCTGGAAGCCAACAAGGACAAGGTTTCGGCCGCCTGCATAACGGCCCTCGACTCGACCGGGCCAGGCACGGGCATGGGACGCAAAGAATAGAGCACGCGCTTCGTCGAACATCCGGATGAGCATCGCTTGTGGTGCTCATCCGACTATGTTTCGCTTTCAGTCGTCACGTTCCAGCCGACCATCGCGCAGGCTGAAGATGCGATCGAAACGGTCGAAGAATTTCTCGTCGTGGGTGACCGCAACGATTGCCTCTTGCTCAAGGGCAACCCTGCGAAGCAGATCCATCACAATACCTACGCGCTTGGAGTCGCGAGCGGCTGTCGGCTCGTCGGCAAGGATGATGCGCGGCCTATTGGCGAGCGCGCGTGATCTCAGCGCGAATCTCGCCAGACCGAACGCCAGCGCGGGCGGCCGAGCACTATTTTGGAGTCCTCCGGCGCCGGGATCTGGCAGGAGCACAAAACATCTCGTGCAGCACGCCGATGAGGCGGACAACGCGGCTATCCGCCAAGCTGTAGTAGATCGTTTGGGATTCGCGCCGCGTCGCGACGAAGCCGCCCTCCCTGAGCTTGGCAAGATGTTGTGAGAGGGCCGACTGGCTGAGCGGCACAACAGCCTCCAGCGCCGACACCGATCGCTCCCCGTTGTGCAGTTCGCACAGGATCATAAGGCGATACTGGTTGGCGAGCGCCTTGAGAAGGTCGGCCGCTTCCTCACTGTTCGATGCAAGCTCTTTAATATTCATGTTTACTAAATTAGATATATCTGATATTTCTGTCAAGCGCCAATCCCGATGCGGAATGGAGGAAGGAACAAGGAATGAGACTGCCCGTCGCGATAGTTGCGCTCTTCTTCACGTTGGCGCCGGCTATGGGTGCTGCGGCGCGTGCCGACGATCCGCCGACATTTGAGATTATGACCGCGGAAATCGATGATCTCAAGTCCGTCTACGCCACGGTGCGCAGCCGGGATCTGGTCTACGCGCGCGTGCGCACGCCGGGCACGGTCGCGTCGCTCAAGATCGACGAGGGCGACGCGGTCAGCCAGGGCCAGGTGCTCGCACTCGTCGCAGATCCCAAGATCGCCCTCAAGATCAGAGCCATCGACGCACGCATCGTCGCCGCGACCTCGCGCATGGAGAACGCGAAGATCGAGCTCGACCGCTCGACAACTTTGCGCGCGCAAGGCGTCTCGCCGCAGTCGCGCGTCGATCAGGCGCAGACGGCCTACGACGTGGCCGTCAACGACCTCAAGGCTGCGCAAGCCGAGCGTGCGGTCGCCGAGACCGAGATCGAGGAGGGCGAGGTGCTGGCGCCGACGGCTGGTCGCATCCTCAAGGTGCCCGTCACCGAAGGCAGCGTCGTGCTCGCAGGCGAGAGCATCGCCACCATTGCCGCCAACGGCTATCTCCTGCGCCTCGAGCTGCCGGAGCGCTACGCCCGCTTCATGAAGGTCGGCGATCCGCTACGTCTTGGCGCGCGCGGCCTCGGCGGCTCCGAGGCCGCGCGCGCCGAAGGGAGCATCACGCAGGTCTATCCCGAGCTCGACGGCGGCCGGGTCATTGCGGACGCCGAGGTGGCGGATCTCGGCGGCTACTTCGTGGGCGAGCGTGTGCTCGTCTGGATCTCGGCCGGCAAGCGCCAAGCCTACGTTGTGCCGCAGTCCTACGTGTTCCGCCGTTTCGGCATCGACTACGTGCGGCTCGCTCGTGAGGGCGGCTACGCGGATGCCGTCGTCCAGACAGGCCGCAACGTCCAAGAGCCCGACGGGCGGCAGAGCATCGAGATCCTCGCCGGCGTGGCCGCGGGCGACAGGCTGGTGAAGCCATGACCGACACCCCCCGGCTCGGGGTCTCGGGCTTCCTGACCCGTGCCTTCATCCAATCGCCCCTGACCCCGCTCATCCTGCTCGCGAGCCTCATCCTCGGGCTGATCGCACTCGTCGTGCTGCCGCGCGAGGAGGAGCCACAGATCTCCGTGCCCATGGTGGACATCTTCGTGTCCGCCGACGGACTCAAGGCGGAGGATGCGGTGAAGCTCGTCACCGAGCCGCTCGAGACCATCGTCAAGGCCATCAACGGCGTCGAGCACGTCTACTCGAACACTGAGGACGATCGGGTTCTGGTGACGGCACGCTTCTTCGTCGGCACGCCCCAGGACGATGCCATCCTGCGCGTGCATGAGAGGGTCCGCGCCAACTACGACCGCATCCCAGTCGGCATCCCCGAGCCGCTGATTGTCGGCCGTGGCATCGACGACGTCGCCATCGTCACGCTGACGCTGGCACCAAAGACTGGTATGACTCACTATGAAGACAATGCGCTCTATCACATCGCCGAGAACCTGCAGGTCGAGCTCGCCAAGCTCGAGGACGTGGGCCTCTCCTATATCGTTGGCGGGCGCCCCGATCAGATCCGCGTCGAGCCCGTGCCCGAGCGGCTTGCGCTCTACGGCGTCACGCTGGCCGACCTCGTCGGCAAGGTGAAGGAGGCCAACCGCTCGTTCCTCGCCGGACGCGTGCGCGAGCGCGGCCAGAGCCTTTCCGTCGCCGCCGGACAGACGCTGCAGGGCGTCCCCGACATCGGTCTCCTGCTTCTGACCACGCGCGACGGCCGTCCCGTCTATGTGCGCGACGTGGCCAACGTCGTCGTCGGCACCAAGCCCCTTGAGCGCCGCGCCTGGCACATGACCAGGTCGGACGACGGCGGCCTGCACCGTGCACCCGCCGTCACCCTGGCGCTGGCCAAGCGGGCGGGCGCCAACGCCGTCGTCATCTCCGAGCGCATCGTCGAGCGTCTGGCCGACCTCAAGGGACGTCTCGTGCCTGACGATGTGGACGTGATCGTCACCCGCAACTACGGCGAGACGGCCAACGACAAAGCGAACGAGCTTCTGTTTCACCTCGGCCTTGCCACGCTCTCTATCGTGCTGCTGGTCGGCCTTGCCGTCGGCTGGCGCGAGGGCGTGGTCGTGCTCGTCGTCATCCCCGTCACCATCCTGCTGACGCTGTTCGCCTCCTGGCTGCTCGGCTACACCATCAACCGCGTCAGCCTGTTCGCGCTCATCTTCTCGATCGGCATCCTGGTCGACGACGCCATCGTGGTCATTGAGAACATCGCCCGCCACTGGGCCATGCATGACGGAAGGACCCGCATCGAGGCCGCCATCGACGCCGTGGCGGAGGTCGGCAACCCGACGATCTTCGCGACCCTTACCGTGGTCGCTGCGCTACTGCCCATGCTGTTCGTATCGGGCCTCATGGGGCCCTACATGAGTCCCATTCCGGCGAACGCCTCCGCGGCAATGGTGCTCTCCTTCTTTGTGGCGGTGATCGTGACGCCGTGGCTGATGCTGCGCTTCGGCGGCAGCGGAGAGAGCGGCAGCCATGCCGATGCGGACGGCGGCGGCTGGCTGGGCCGGAGCTACGTGGCGGCGGCGCGGCCCGTGATCGCAACGCGGCGTACGGCGCTCGGCTTTCTGCTGCTTGTTGGCACGGCGACGCTGCTGTCGCTCGTCCTGTTCGCCACCAAGGCGGTGACCGTCAAGCTCTTGCCCTTCGATGACAAGTCCGAGCTTCAGGTCGTCATCGATCTGCCGCCCGGTGCCAGCCTCGAGGACACGGATCGCGTGCTTGAATCGGCGGCGGAGCGCCTCGCCGGCCTCAAGGAACTGTCCTCGATCCAGGCCTATGCCGGCACGGCGGCGCCGTTCAACTTCAACGGCCTCATACGCCACTCCTATCTGCGCAGCGCGCCGCACCAGGGCGACCTGCAGGTCAACCTGGCGTCGAAGGCCGAGCGCACGCGCACCAGCCACGAGATCGCGCTCGACGTGCGCCGCCTTCTCGAAGGCCTGCCGTCGCCGGACGGAACCGCCGTCAAGGTGGTCGAGGTGCCACCGGGTCCGCCCGTCATCGCCACGCTGCTCGCCGAGATCTACGGCACCGACGGAGAGCAGCGCCGCGCGACCGCCCGCGAGATCGCCGCATTGTTCCGGTCGCTGCCGTTCATCGTCGACGTCGACGTGAGCTTCCGCGAGGGCGCACCGCGGCTGCGCATCGCCATCGACCAGGACAACCTCGAATACCACAAGGTCGAGGAAAGCGACGTCTACAATACGATCGCCGCGTATCTCGGCGGTACGGCGGTCGGGTATTCGCACAAGGGCGGCGGACGCCGTCCAGTCGAGATTGCGGTTGAGCTCCCAAAGAACGACCTTGCCATTACGGAGGCAACGCTTTCGACGCCCGTCCCCGCGAATGCGCTGCCAGGCGAGCGCGGTATCGTCGAGCTCGGCGACCTCGTGCGCGTCTCGCGCGAGGAGGCGTCGCCCGTCATCTTCCGGCACAACGGCCGCCCTGCCGAGATGGTGATGGCAGAGCTCGCTGGCGCCTACGAGGCGCCGATCTATGGCATGCTCGCCGTCCAGGAGCTGATCGACGCCAAGGACTGGGGCGCGCTGCCCAAACCCGAGGTGCGCCTCCATGGCCAGCCCGAGAGCGAGACGAAGCCGGTCCTGCTGTGGGACGGAGAGTGGGAGGTGACCTATGTGACCTTCCGCGACATGGGCGCAGCCTTCGCGGTCGCGCTACTCGGCATTTACGTGCTGGTGGTCGCGCAGTTCCGCTCGTTCACGCTGCCGCTTGTCATCCTGACGCCCGTGCCGCTGACGCTGATCGGCATCATGCTCGGGCACTGGCTGTTCGCCGCGCCGTTCACGGCCACGTCGATGATCGGCTTCATCGCGCTTGCCGGCATCATCGTGCGCAACTCGATCCTGCTCGTCGACTTCATCCGGCATGGCCGGACGAGCGGTGCTCCGCTGCGCCAGGTGCTGCTCGAGGCAGGCGCCATCCGCTTCAAGCCGATCCTGCTCACCGCGCTCGCTGCCATGATCGGCGCCGCGGTGATCCTCGCCGACCCGATCTTTCAGGGGCTCGCCATCTCGCTCTTGTTCGGGCTCGCGTCCTCAACCCTGCTGACGGTGCTCGTCATCCCGGCGATCTATGTTGTGCTGCGAGACGATCTACCCTTGCGCGACGGCGGAGCTGCCTAATGCAATATTGGAGGCCAAAACCAATATTGCATACACTTTGAGGCTCAGTGTGGAAGCAAGCCAAACGTCATCTGGTATCGGCGCGCATTTTATGGAGTGGTTGCCGGTAGAGGTTGCGAGGACTTCATGAGGCGGACAATTAAGAAGCTATGTCAGAGTGGTCTCTAATTGGTCGCAAATCCTGAAAACACCGTTCATATCTGAACAGGAAAACCTTGTAACTGATTGTTTTTATTGGTGCGGACGGCGGGACTCGAACCCGCACGACTTTGCAGTCTCAGGATTTTAAGTCCTGTGTGTCTACCAGTTCCACCACGTCCGCCGATCGCCCCGGTGCCGCCTTTCCCGCGGCGCGCCTTTATGCGGCGCTTCGGCCGGCTGGCGCAATGCGCGCCGTCTCAACCGGAGCGCCATGGCGAATGGCACCTAACAGCAGCACGTACAAGAGAAAGCCGTTCAAGGTGTGCCACACGAAATGAGTGCCTACGCCCCGGGAGCCGCGCACCGCCCAGGTACACACCTCGTAGTCGATGGTGCGGAAGGTCATCGCCGCGAGGAAAATGACGGCCCCCGCGAGCAGATTGCCCGCCGCCCGATGGCGCGCGAAAAGCAGCCAGCCGCCGACCAGAAGCAGCGCGAAGAACGCCGGTGCGTAGCCAAGCGTCCCGTTGAAGCAGCGCTTGCCGGCGCCGCGCGTCATGGGCAAGAGCTCGTTGGCGCAGGGAATAGTCTGTGCGTACTTCACGCTGACATAGAACGCCACAAGCGTGGCAAGAACCACGATCCACGGCGCCCCGGCGAAGCGCCGCAGCGCGTAGCCGAGGTAGGCGAGCATGAATATCGAGATCGGCACGGTGTCGAAGGGTACGGCCCACGCCGTGGCGTAGGTGTGGAACATGAAGCTGCCGATGCCGATGCAGATGACGACGAGGATCAGCAGCCACTCGAAGACCGCCGCATCCCTTCGTGGCGAGCGTGCGAGCTGCCAGGCAGCAACAAGTGCAGCGACGATGAAGGCCGCGTTGGAGAGCGCGTTCAGCGGCTCTGCCCAAAAAGACGGGTCCAGGCCGCGCTCGCAGTAGTTGTAGATCTTCTCGCCAAGGTTCATGCGGCGCCGTCACCCTCTCGGCAGGGACCAACCCCTGTCAGTTCTCGGCGCGCTTCTCCGGCTCAGGCTGCGACGTGCTGCCTCGAGCCGCTTTTTCCATGAGCCCACGCAAGTCGGCCGGGTCGTCGAGATCGACGGTGTGCGGGTATTCGGGATCCTTGCCGCGCAGGTCCTCGATGACGTCACCCGCGGGCGTGTAGAAGATCGTGCGCGGAACATAGGTGCCGTCGGGCGAGAAAGCGCCGTTGGCGTCGGGGTCCTTGTCGACATCGACCAGGATCATGACGAGGTCCTTCGATGCAGCCACGACGCCTGGGTCCTTCCACACCTCGCGATAGCGTTTGCAGGAGGTGCACCAGGAGGCGTGGAAGAGCATGACCACGGTCTTGCCGGTCTGGCTCGACTCGCGGATGCCGGGGCCGATCTCGCGCCAGGCGATTTCGGCGCCGTTCCAGAGCTCGGCCATGCCAGGCTCGCGGGAGGATGCGGGCAGCTGACCCAAGAGTGCCAGGATGAGAAGCGCCGGGGCCACAATGGCTGCGGCATACCGGACACGGCAACGGATCGGCTTCAACATGGACGCTCGGGCTCCTCTCGAACGACGTCTTTTCCCGCGTTCGGCCCGCCAGTGCAAGCCCAGCTCGCAGGCACCGTCAAAGCCCTGGGGCCCGGCTCGGCGCGACACCGCTCCGCGCTTTCGCTCGACCGGGGTGACAGGATCAGGCCGCGCGACGTTGCTGTCTTCCATCCTCCAGTTTCCAACATTTAACCATCGAATGTCGCGAGTTTGTTAACGCACTGGTACCTAGCATCGACCCCTATGTTGCTTCGGTCGGGTGGTTCGCGTTCCTCATGAGTATTTCACGACTTTTGGCGCTGTCGGACCCCGATTCCGCGGGTGGTGTAGAGCGCACGGGCCAGCCGCTGCGCATGCTGGCCGTGGCCAGTGTGCTGACCGTCATCGCCGCGGCGCTGCTCGTGCTCGGCGGCGTATGGTGGTCAGCGAAACGCGCCGACCAGGCCGCCAAGGACCGGCTCTATCAGACGGTGTCCTACGCGCTCGCCAAGAGCACACGGCAAATCCCCTACGATCAGGAAAGCGTCGCCTTCTGGGACGAGGCGGTCGTCAACACGCGCGACGCCTTCAACGAGGCGTGGGTGGACGAGAACCTCGGCGTGTGGATGTTCGACTATTTCAAGCACGACCGAACCAACGCCCTCGATACGAACAACCGCATCGTCTACGCCATGGCCGACGGCAAGAAGACGACCGTCGGCGACACGATCCCGAACGAGGCCGTCGCGGCGCTCGCAACGGAGCTCCGCTCCGACATCGCGGCGGGTGCGCTCGACGCCTATGAAGCCGGCAAGACGCGCATCCCGCGGGCCGTGGACCTCGGCCTCGTCGAAGGACGCCCCGCCGTGGTCAGCGTCATGTCGCTCGTGCCCCATACCGCCGCGGTGACGCAGGCGCGCGGGACCGAGTTCCTGATCGCCAGCGTGCGCTTTCTCGACCAGAGCTTCATCGCCGACCTCGCCGAAGGCTACCAGCTCGAGGGCGTGCGCTTCTCGCGTGCGAGCGACGTCGCCAAGACCGAGCAGTCCTACCCGCTCACGACGGCAGCCGGGGTGACGCTCGGCAGGCTGGTGTGGACACCCAAGCTGCCCGGCACGACCATCCTCACCGAGGTGCTGCCTGTGCTCGCGGGCGGCCTGCTTGGCATTGCGACCGCCATGCTGTTCCTCATCCGCGGCCTGCGCCGCACCTACAGCGACCTCGTGTCGAGCGAGGCGCATGCCAAGCATCTGGCGTTCCACGATACGCTCACGGGCCTGCCCAACCGAGGCTTCTTCAAGGACCGGCTCGAGGACGCGCTCGGCGAGGTGAAAGCCGGACGCGGCCAGCTTGCGCTCATCTTCCTCGACCTCGACCGGTTCAAGCAGGTCAACGACACCCTCGGTCACGCGGCGGGCGATGCGCTGATCCGCAAGGTCGCCGGGCTGCTGCGCTCCACGATGCGCCCCGACGACACGCTCGCCCGCATGGGCGGCGACGAGTTCGCGATCCTCATCCGCGACGCCAAGGGCCGGTTCGAGATCGAGGCACTCTGCCACCGCATCGTAGGGCTGCTCGCGCGACCCATGGACGTGCTCGGCAGCCAGGCGTCGGTGGGGGTCAGCATCGGCGTCTCGGTGGCGCCGGCCGACGGCGTCGATCGCAGCGAGCTTTTCCGCAAGGCGGATATCGCGCTCTATCAGGCCAAGCGTACCGGCGGGCAGGGCTTCGAGTTCTTCAACGAGACGATGAACCAATCCGTGCAGCAGCGGCGCGACCTCGAGGTCGAACTCAAACGCGCGCTGGTAACGGGCGACGAGTTCGAGGTGGTCTATCAGCCGGTCTACGGCGCGGAGCGGGGCGAGCTTGCCGGCGTCGAGGCGCTCTTGCGCTGGAACCATCCCCGATTGGGCGCCGTCTCGCCGTTCACGTTCATTTCGCTCGCCGAGGACAGCGGGCTCATCGATCAGCTCGGCGAGCTGGTTCTCGGCAATGCCTGCCGGGCCGCACGGGGGTGGAACCTGGATACGGTCGCGATCAACATTTCGCCGCTCCAGCTCCGGCGCAGCGATTTCGCCGTGCGCACGCTCGATCTCTTGAGTGAGACCGGCATGGAGCCGCAACGCCTCGAGATCGAGATCACCGAGACCTCGCTGATCGGCGCCTCGGAAATATCCGCGCGCAATCTCAAGGTTCTGAGGGACGCGGGCGTCAAAGTGGCGCTCGACGACTTCGGCACCGGTTACTCCTCGCTCAGCTACCTGATGCGGCTCGAGGTCGACAAGATCAAGATCGATCGCTCCTTCGTGCGGCATGTGGGCGAATCGGCGCGGTCGAAGTCGATCGTACAGGCCATGGTGACGATGGCGCACGCGGTCGGCGTGACCGTTACGGCGGAAGGCGTGGAAACGCGCGAGCAGCGGGATTTCCTGGTGGAGATCGGGTGCAACTACCTGCAGGGCTATCTGATGTCGGCGCCGCTTTCGGCGCTGAGGATGGTCGAGCTCATCGCCAACAAGGGCGGCCGGTCCGGCGGCTCCTCGACTGCAGCGGCCTAGAGTGCTCGTTCGCTGTGGCTTGAATCGCTGCTGCCCCCCTTATTTCCTCATGGCCGGGTCAAGCCCGGCCATGGCGTGAAAAAGAAAAGCAACCTGCCTCACCCGGCCTAGCGGCGGTCGCGCCGCCTCACTCGCTCGGGCAGTCGACTGCAACCGTGGTCTGGGCGGAGGGGATGAACTTGCGGCAGTCCGATGACTGAGCCGCAGGTTTCTCCGGCTCTTTCGGCGCGGCCTCGGCGATCTCGGCGGCAGGCTCAGCTGCGGACGGCTCCTCGCCCGTCAAGGCGGCGAGACGGGTGCGGGCTTTCGACTGCGCGGCGCGGGCGTCGATCGACTTCGGCGTGTAGGCGATCGCGCGCCGATAGCTCGCTTCGGCCGCTTTCGATTCACCCCGCCTCTCGTGGATCTCGCCCCGCAACGTGTGGGCCGCGGCGTATTTCTCCTTCAAGGAAATCGCCTTGTCGGCGTCCGCGGCTGCAGCATCGAGCGCATCCTCGCGGAAGGAAACCAGCGCGCGTGCGTAGTAGCCGCCGGCCTCGTCCGGCTCGGCGGCGATGGCCTTGCCGGCTTCGGTGCGGGCGGGGCCCTGCTCGCCGAGATCGGACAGGACGAGCGCGCGCATGACGGTGACCTTGGCGTCACCGGGATCGAGGCTCGCGGCGCGCTGCAGCTCCGAGAAGGCCTGGTCGAGCTCGCCGCGCTCGCGGAACAGGCGGGCGCGATTTAAACGAGCCTCCGCGACCTCGCCCTTTTTCTCCAGATAGACGTCGAGGTCTGCGAGCGACTTGTCGCGCTCACCACGCTCGTGCTGCACGACCGCGCGGCTGTAGTAGGTGTCGGCGTAGCCGGGATTGTAGGTGATCGACTTGTCGAAATCGGCGACCGCCTTGTCATAGGCGCCGGCGTTATAGTGCGACCAGCCGCGATTGTAGTGACCAATGTAGAACTGCTCGCGCGGGAGGCGTCCGCTCTTCATCACGCGCGTGCAGGCGTCGGCGCTCGTCTTCTTGTCGGAGGCGGTGCAGTCGGCGAGGTCCTGCGTCATGCCCGCGAGGCCAGGTGTTGCATGAAGGCCGATGCACAGGCTCAGCCAAGCGCTGACGATCCAAATGCGTGTGACGTGCTGCATGGCGCCGCCCCCGTTTCACGTTGCAATCAACGGCGAGGATGGAGCCTTGCAGGTGCGTGGTCAGTTCCGTGCGAAACAGCATCGATGCGCCGCGTCTCAATTGCGCCTCGACATTCACGGCGATGGAGTCCGGCGCGGAAGCCGCTCCAAAGGTCGGGGACATCGTGATCGAGGACGCCGAGCCTCAACTCTTCGACCAGCCCGCCGGCCATGGACGGAGCGTCCGGCGCGCACAAGGCCATGGAAACGCCCAGCGCGATCAGCCAAATCCTGTGCATTCCCCGCTCGTTCCCCCCTTCGCTCCGGAACTACCTAGGTACGCCGGCATCGCCTGGTTTTGCGGCTCGGGCCGACGCTCCCTACATGTTCATCGGATTTTCGGGTGAGATCAGCCGCGCGATTTTTTTCGCAGCAGCGCTTGACGAAACGCTCAGGCCGGCACACCTATGTTAATGTGATAAACATTCACATGAGGATCACGCGCATGCACGACATGGTTCTGAAGCTCGATGAGTGGGGCCGGCCCGCATGGCTCGGCCTCATGGTCATCAGCTTCATTCTCTTTTGGCCGCTGGGACTGGCGGTCCTGGCCTTTCTTCTCTGGAGTGGACGCATGGGACGAGGATGGGGTTGCGGCATGGGTGACCGCGCGCGCTGGCAGCAGCGGTTCGCCGACAGGTGGGAGCGGCGCGGGCGCGACGCATGGCGCGGCGGGTTCGCATCGTCCGGGAACCGCGCTTTCGACGAGTATCGCGAGGACATGCTCGCCCGCCTCGAGGACGAGCAGCGCGAGTTCCAGGCGTTCCTGGAGCGTCTTCGCCTCGCCAAGGACCGCTCCGAGTTCGACCAGTTCATGGCCGATCGCAAGAACCGCCCTGCCGGAGAGCAACCGCAGGCAAATCCGGACACGGGCGGCAGCGTCCCTCCGTCTCCCCCGCCGCAGTCCTGAGGTTACGAGGACGTTCAAACGGGCCGGCTCGCAAGGGCCGGCCCGTCGCGTTTGGCAGCCGCATTTTACGTTCCAGAAATGACGTTCCGAGCCGAGTCTCCCGACCGCACCCGGCACGTGTAAACGCTTTCCTCACGGGGCGCCCCTATGGTTGCAGCGATGGCCGGAATGCGGGCCAGTTCGGAGACTTTTCGATGCGCGCGCGTGGCGGGGCCGCTGCCTGCATCCTTGCCTGTGCGGGAATGCTCGTTCCAAGGCTTGCCGAGGCCCACGGCGGGGCGTCGGCTTTGCTGCCTGGTCCGGATCTCGTGGTCTGGATCGCGGGCCTCGTGTCGGTTGCGCTCGTCGCGCTCGAGGCCGGGCTCGTGATCCGCACGCAGCATGCCGCGCGCGGCACCGCGCCTTCCGCGGCGATGCGCGGCCTCTCAGACAACGCTTCGGATACCGTGCTGGCTTCTCGCATCGACCATCATGGGGCGAACGTGCCCGGTGCCTCGCACGCGCCCCCTTTCGCGCCGATCGCGCCTGGCAGCCAGGACGTGGTCGAGGTGACGGGCCTCCTGACGCGGGTGGCGAGGCGAAAATCGCGCGCGCGGCTCTCGCAGCCGGCGGGCTCGCACAAGCTCTACGCCTTCGCGAGCGACACCGCGCTCGAGCGTGCGCTCGAGATCCTCATCGACAACGCGCTCGCGAACGGCCCGCAGGCGGTGGTCTCCTACGATCACGGCACCTCGGCGATTGCGATCCATGTCGACGACGACGGGCCGGGCGTACCGCATACGGCGCGGCCCCGCATCTTCGACTGGCGCTACTACATGACGACGCCCGCAGCGCAGCAAATCGGCTGCGGCGTGGAGCTCGTCATCGCGCAGCACATCGTGCGAGCGCACAGCGGCAGCCTCGCCATCTCGGCCTCGCCGATCGGCGGGGCGCGCTTCACGATGCGGCTTCCCCTCATCGGCCAGCATGAACTCGAGATCGGCGCGGGCTCGTAGCGAGGGCGCTGGTCGTTTTTTGCGACCGATGATTCACGTTTCGGACTGATGGGGTCCGAAACGATCATGGTCAGCGATAGGCCTTGTCCAGGTTCAGCGCCTGGTCGAGGCCCTTGACGGTATCGAGCCCCTTGACGCCCGCGAGATTGGCGCTGTCGAAATCGGCGCCGGTCACGTCGGCGCCCGTCAGATCGGCGCCGGAGAAGTCCACCTTCGACACGTCAGCCTCGACCAGCTTCGCACCGGTCAGATCGGCGCCGACCAGGCTCGAGAACGTGAGCACGCTGCGTGTGAGGTTGGCGCGGCGCAGGCTCGCGCCCGAGAAGTTGCAGGACTTCAGCACGTTCTTGGCGAGCGTCACCAGCGTGCCCTGGCCGGGGCGCGCCTCGAGCGGGCTGAAGTCGGCTTCGGTCAGGTCCGCGCCGCGAAAGTCGGCCCCGGACAGGTCAGCCTGCACGCGAATGCGCGTGAGATTGGCGCCGGCGAAGCGGGGCGCGTCGGCGAGGCTGTTCTGCATGTCGGAGTAGACGGTCGGGCGGAAGATGGTGGCGCCGCGCAGATCGGCTCCCGAGAGGTCGGCGCGGATCAGCACGGCGCGATCGAGACGCGCGTGCGAGATGTCGGTGCCCTTGAGATCGGAGCCCGTCAGGTCGACGCCGTAGAGGTCGGTGCGGGCGAGGCTCGCCTGCTTGAAGTCGAGGCCCGAGAGATCGAGGTAGGTGAGGTCGCGGCCGGCATAGTCCAGGCGCTGGCCGGGCTTGGCCTCGAACAGCTGGCGGGTGATCTCGCGCACGGTGAAATCGGCGTCGGGCGAGACGTTCTCGGTCGCCTCGCCGGCACGCGCGGACGCAGAGGCGCTCAGCGCCATCGCGAAAGCGAGCGCGCACCACCATCCCTTCGGAAAAGGAACAGCCGCCATGATTCGTCTCTCATGCACCGTGGCCCGCCAGCCGCGGTTGCATCAGCATAGATGATTCCCATGCAAAGGGCAGAATTCAAGTACCGTGCAAGGCAATCCCGGGTGTCGCAGCGGCGGTGTTGCCGGCGCTCACGTCTCGTTGCCCGGTTCCTCGAGGGAAAGGGCCGCGACCTTCGCCTTGGCGTCGCGGAGTGCGGTGGAGAGCACGGCGAGATCTGTTCCGAGGCGGCGTGCGGCCTCGGGATCGGGGATGCCCTCAATCAGCGCGCCAATGCGCTGGTGGCTTCTTTCGAGGGTGCGGATCAGGTTGTTAAGGGGCGGGATCAGCCGCTGCGTCAAGTCCTGGCCCGGATCGATGGCGAGCGGGCGTGCGGCGTTCACGACGACCGCCGCGGTCGGGGGTGCGTTGCGTGGACGAAGCTCGACAATCTTGCTCATGGCGGACCGGCCTCAGGCGCGCCATCGCGCGCCGTCGCTAGTGTAACGCCGCCGGTCGGGATTTATTCGGGGCGATTGCCGAGCTTGCTAAACAAAGTGCTGACGCGGCATCCGAATTGCTGATCACACCCTGCCGACGCCGCCGCCGGTCGGGGTCTGGATCAGGATGGCATCGCCCGGCGCGAGTGTCGTGCTGGCGGAGCCGGCGAGCTCCTCGACCGTGCCGTCGCGGCGCAGGACTGCGTTGCGTCCCGCCTCACCCGGCGCGCCGCCCATGAGCCCGAACGGGCGCGCCTTGCGATAGCCCGAGAGGATGGCGCAGCGCATGGCCTCCAAAAATCGGATGACGCGCAGCGTGCCGTCGCCGCTTTTCCATTTGCCCTTGCCGCCCGAGCCGCGGCGGATGGCGAAGCGTTCGAGCATCACCGGAAAGCGGCTCTCCAGGATCTCGGGGTCGGTGAGGCGCGTGTTGGTCATGTGCACATGGACGGCCGCCGCGCCGTCGAAACCCGTGCCGTCGGCTGCAAAGCCTGCTGGCGCGCCCGAGCAAATGGTCTCGTAATACTGCACGCGGTGGTTGCCGAAGGTGAGGTTGTTCATGGTGCCCTGCGCGGAGCCGAGCGCGCCAAACGCCGCGAACAGCGCATTGGTGATGACCTGGCTCGTCTCGACGTTGCCGGCGGCGACGGCGGCCGGATAGACCGGCTTCAACATGGAGCCCTCGGGCACGACGATCTCGATGGGCCGCAGGCAGCCGGCGTTGAGGGGGACCGGCGCGTCGAGCAGCACGCGCAAGACATAGAGCACGGCGGCGCGCACGATGGGCTCGGGTGCGTTGACGTTGGTGGGCTGCAGGGCGGAGGTGCCGGTGAAGTCCACCGTTGCCGAGCGGCGCGCGCGGTCGATCGTGACCGCGACCTCCATGGCCCAGCCATCGTCGGTGTCGGCGCGGAAGCGTCCGTCGCCGAGGCGGCCGATGAGGCTGCGCACGGCCTCCTCCGCATAGGCCTCGACGTGCGCCATGTAGCGCTGCACGACACCGGCGCCGAACTCGGACGTGAGGCGCGTGAGCTCGGCGGCGCCGCGCGCGTTGGCCGCGACCTGGGCTTTCAGGTCGGCGATGTTCTGGGCCGGATTGCGGGCCGGGTAGCGGGCGCCGGTGAGCCGCGCCAGGGTCTCGGCCTCGAGGAAGCGGCCGTCGCGCACGAGCGGCACGCAGTCGATGTAGACGCCCTCCTCGTCGATGGTCGTCGCATCGGGGCTCATGGAGCCCGGCGCCGTGCCGCCGATGTCGGCGTGATGGCCGCGGCTCGCGACGTAGAATGCGGGGGCCGCGCCGCCGTCGAGGAAGACCGGCGTGACGACGGTGATGTCGGGCAGGTGCGTGCCGCCGGCATAGGGAGCGTTCAGCATGTCGGAATCGCCCGCGCGCATGGCGCCGCCGCGCCGCTCGATGACCGTCTCGACCGCGGCCTCCATGCTGCCGAGGTGCACCGGCACGTGCGGGGCGTTGGCGACGAGCTGACCCTTAGCGTCGAAAACGGCGCAGGAGAAATCGAGCCGCTCCTTGATGTTTACCGATTGCGCGGTGGCGCGCAGCGCCTCGCCCATCTCCTCTGCTACGCCCATGAAGCGGTTGGCGAACACCTCGAGGAGGACGGGGTCGGCTGCTGCCTGCTGCGGCTCCGCTGTGAGGGACCGGCGGGACGTTGCCTCGGCGCGCGTCAGGACGAGATCGCGCGCGGGCGTCATCGTGCATGACCAGCCGGACTCGACGATGACGGTCTGGTTGGCTTCGAGGACGACGGCGGGACCGGCGATGACTTGCCCGGATGCAAGCGCATCGCGCTGCCAGACATCGGCGTCGCGCCAAGCGCCCTGGGAATAGAAGCGTGTGCGCGAGATCGGGCGCGCGGGGGACTGGCCTCCGGCCTCCGGTGCGATGCCACGCGCGTCACGCGCCGCTTCCGCCCCTACCTCGACCAGGGCGATGAAGACGCGCTTTTCCGGCGAGGTGAAGCCGAAGCGCTGCGCGTGGGCTTGCTCGAAGGAGTGGCGGAGGGCTTCCACGCTCCCCTCCCCCCTTGTGGGGAAGGGCCAGGGAGGGGGGGAACCCGCGACATCGGCCGTCGGGATTCCCCCCACCCCTAACCCCTCCCCGCAACGGGGACGGGAACTCTGCGGCGCATCGAGGCGAATTGGCAGCGCGACCTCCGTCTGCTCGTAGCGGAGATGCAGACGCGCTGTCGTGCGGATGGCCCCGGCCGCGGCGCCCTGCGCGGTGAGCTCGGCGGCGGCTTCGCGCGCGAGGGCGTCGATGAGCGTCTCAGCGGCGGCGAGGCCAAATCCGTCGAGCGGCATCTCGAGCGAGCGCTCGCGGCTGGCGCGCACCGACGAGAGACCGATGCCATAGGCCGATAGCAGCCCCGACAGCGGATGGATCAGGATCTCGCGCATGCCGAGCGTCTCGGCCATGAGGCAGGCGTGCTGGCCGGCCGCCGATCCGAAAGCGTTCAACACGTAGCCGGAAACGTCGTAGCCGCGCGCGACGGAGATGCGCTTCACCGCCTGCGCCATGTTCTCGACCGCGATGCGGACGGCGCCGTCGGCCATGTCCTCGGCGCTGCGGCCGCCGCCGATGCTGCGAGCAAGCCCGGCGAAGGCGGCGCGCGGCGCCTCGGCGTCGATGGGCGCGTCGCCTGTGGGGCCGAACAGGCGCGGCATGAAGGCCGGATCGAGCTTGCCCAGCACCACGTTGGCGTCGGTGACGGTGAGCGGGCCGCCGCGGCGGTAGCACATGGGTCCCGGGTCGGCACTGGCGCTGGCGGGGCCGACCTCCAAGCGCGCGCCGTCGAAGGCGAGGATGGAGCCGCCGCCGGCAGCGACGGTGTGGATGCGCAGCATGGGCACGCAGAGGCGCACGCCCGCGACCTCGGTCTCGAAGGCGCGCTCGTAGTCGCCGGCGAAGTGCGAGACATCGGTCGACGTGCCACCCATGTCGAAGCCGACGGCGCGCGTGAAACCCGCGCGGCGCGCCGTCTCCACCATGCCGACCACGCCGCCCGCGGGGCCGGAGAGGATCGCGTCGCGGCCGTGGAAGTGGGTGCGCGTCCTCAAGCCGCCGGAGGAGGCCATGAACATGAGGCGCGCCTCGAGGTCGCCGGCGAAGGCTTGGGAGACCGTGCCCGTGTAGCGCGCGAGCACAGGCGAGAGGTAGGCGTCCGCCACCGTGGTATCGCCGCGCGGCACGATCTTGATCAGGGGCGCAACCTCGTGACTGACCGAGACCTGGGAGAAGCCGGCCTCGCGGGCGAGCGCTGCGGCCTCACGCTCATGCTCCGGGAAGGCGAAGGCATGCATGAAGACGATGGCGACGCTCGCGAGCCCGTCGCGCCGGGCGGCGGCAAGGTCGGCGGCGAGCCGCGCCGTATCGAGCGGCTTCTCGACCGTGCCGTCGGCGCGCACGCGCTCGCTGGCACCAATGACGCGCGCATAGAGCATGTCGGGTTTCACGACGCGGCGGGCGAAGATGTCGGGGCGCGCCTGGGTGCCGATCTCGAGCTGGTCCTCGAGGCCGGCGGTGATGACGAGCACGGTCGGCTCGCCCTTGCGCTCGAGGAGCGCGTTGGTGGCGACGGTGGTGCCGATCCTGACGGAGGCGATCAGGTGCTCCGGGATCGGCGCCACAGGCGCGAGGCCGAGGCAGCGGCGGATGCCGGCCAGGGCCGCATCCGCGTAGAGGCCCGGCGCCACGGAGAGGAGCTTCAAGGCGCGCAGGCGGCCCTCGGGCGAAAGCGCGACGATATCGGTGAACGTGCCGCCGCGATCGACCCAGAACTGCCAGCCGCCCTGCTGCTCGCCCATCGTCAGTGCTCCCTTTGGCTCGCTGGCTATCGGCGGGCAAGCCATGCGTCAATCGCGGATCATGAAATTTAGTCCATGTGCTTCATCCGACGGCCGGAAGCAGGTATGGGTTTGGCATGCCTCTCGATTGCATCCACAGCTTCATCGAGCCCGGCCCGGACAAGGGCTGGCGGGCACGGCTCGCGGATTTCGTCGGCCGCTGGTGGCCGGCGCTCGGCAACCTGATCCGGCCGCGGCTCGCGCACGAGACCGCTGCGTTCTCGGCCGCCGTCGTGGCGCTCGCCGCCAAGATGGCGAAGGCGGATGGCGTCGCGGTCAGCGCCGAGTGCCGGACCTTCGAGCGGTTCTTCGAGCCGGCGCCGGACGAGGTGGCCCGCATCCGCGACCTCTACGAGCTCGCGAGCCAGGACACGGCGGGCTTCGAGCACTATGCCGAGAGCATCGCGCGCATGCTCAAGGACGAGCCGGAGATCAAGGTCAACGTGCTCGAGTGCCTGCTCACGATCGCCTGCGCGGACGGCGTGCTGCACCCGGCGGAGGAAGCCTTCCTCAAGACGGTCGGCGAAGCCTTCGGTATTTCCTGCGACGAGTTCCGCCGCATCCGCGCGCCGTTCGTGCGCGACATGGAGGACCCGTACGACGTGCTGGGCATCGCGCCGACGGCTACACACCACGAGATCCGCTCGCGCTATCATGAGCTCGTGCAGCGCTTCCATCCGGATCGCCTCATCGCGCGCGGCGCACGCGCGGCCCTTGTCAAGGCGGCGACGGTGAAGCTCGCGGCCATCAACGCGGCCTACGAAGCCATCACAACCGGGCGGCGGCTCGCGGGAGAGCGCGCGTGAGCCTCGATCTCATCGCGCGGCCGGACAGCCTCCTGGTCGCCGATCTCTACCCCTCGCCCAACATCGAGCCGCGCCGGGCGGGCGTCGCGCCCTCGATCCTGATCCTGCACTACACCGGGCTGCCGACGGTCGAGCGGGCGCTCGACGTGCTTTCGCGTGCCGATTGCAAGGTCTCCTGCCATTACGTCATCGACGATGCCGGGCGCGTCATCCAGATGGTGGCCGAGGAGATGCGGGCCTGGCACGCGGGCGTCTCCTCCTGGGGCGGCGAGACGGACATCAACTCGGCCTCGATCGGCATCGAGATCCAGAACCCCGGGCATATTCTGGGCTACCCGGATTTCCCGCGCGTGCAGATGCAGGCCGTGGCCTCGCTCTCGCGCGACATCATCCGCCGCCACGGTTTGAGAGCGGAGCGCATTCTCGCGCATTCGGACGTGGCGCCGGGGCGCAAGATCGACCCGGGCGAGAAGATGGACTGGGCCTGGCTCGCCGAGCGCGGGGTCGGGCATTGGGTTGCACCCGCACCGGCCGACTGCAACGACACCGGTGTGGCGCTCGGCGCCGGAGGGCCTGTGGTCGACCAAGCGCGCGCACTGCTGGCCGACTACGGGTACGGTATCCAGCGCCACGGCGCCTTCGACGTCGAGATGCAGACGGTCGTGCGTGCGTTCCAACTGCATTTCCGCCAGAGCCTGACCGATGGCCGGCTCGACCGCTCGACCCTGGACACGCTGTCGCGGCTCGCAGGTGACCCGCGCCTCGGGGATGGCGCGACCGCGTGATTAATTCTGACAATTAAATTCGCCGCATAAACGGCTTAGACTGTGCCTCTCTCCTATAATCATGGCCGGGCATCCGGGCCGCGCCGCTTTCCGTGGCGCTGTCGCGGCAAGTTGTTGCATTGTGAGTCGAACATTGTCCAAAAATAAACTGGGGCAAAAGTCGACAAAGTAGAGTGGGGAACGCCATGAAGATCGTCATCGCTCCGGACTCCTTCAAGGAGAACCTGACCTCACTCGAGGTGGCGAGCGAGCTCGAGACGGGGCTGCGCCGCGTGTGGCCCGACGCCGAGTACGTAAAAGTCCCCATGGCGGACGGCGGCGAGGGCACCGTGCAGTCGCTCGTGGACGCAACCGGCGGACGCATCGTCAAATGCGCGGTCACGGGACCGCTCGGGCAAAAGGTGCTCGCCTCCTACGGATTGCTCGGCGACGGACGCACGGCAGTGATCGAGATGGCCGAGGCCTCGGGCCTGCCGCTCGTCGCGAAGCCTGACCGCGATCCCCTGCGCGCCACCACGTTCGGGACCGGAGAGCTGGTTGCCGACGCCATCAACCGCGGCGTTGAGGAGATCATCATCGGGCTCGGCGGATCGGCGACCAACGACGGCGGCGCGGGCTTCGCGCAGGCGCTCGGCGTGCGCTTCATCGACAGGAACGGTGCGCCCATCACGGAGCCGCTCGGCGGCGGGGGCCTCGAGGAGGTGCACGCCATCGATGCGCGCTGGACCAATCCCGGGCTTGCGCGCGTCAAAGTGAGCGTCGCCTGCGACGTGACCAATCCGCTGACCGGCGAGAAGGGCGCCTCGCATGTCTACGGTCCGCAGAAGGGCGCAACGCCCGAGATGGTGCTCGCGCTCGACCGCAACCTCGGCCACCTCGCCGCACTCATGAAGCGCGACCTCAATGCCGACGTCGCCGACCGGCCCGGCGCCGGCGCGGGCGGCGGCATGGGCGCGGGTCTGATGGCCTTCACCGACGCGGAGCTCAAGCGCGGCGTCGAGCTCGTCGTGGCGGCGACGCGGCTCGACGAGCACATGAAGGGCGCCTCGCTCGCCATCACCGGCGAAGGGCGCGTCGATTTCCAGACCGCCTTCGGAAAGACGCCCTCCGGCGTCGCGGCGTCGGCACATCGCGCGGGCGTGCCCGTGATCGCCATCGGCGGCGGCCTCGCCGACGATGCCAACGGCGTGTTCGAGCACGGCATCGATGCCATTGAAAGCGCGACTCCGAATGCCATGCCGCTCGATGTCGCCATCAAGAAATCGCGCCAGTACCTGCAGGACGCCGGCGAGCGCGTCGCGCGCCTGCTGGTGATGGGCCAGCGCATGGCGGCGGGCGCGCCCGTCGCGGCGCCGGCCCTGCACGCCGACACCGGCGCCCACCTCAACGGCGCAGGCCCCGTCGTGCTGCAGCCCAAGGCCAAGCGCAACAAGCCGGTGCGCCACCTCCTGCCCGCCAAGCGCATCCAGGGGCTGACGCGGGCGGCCGTGGAGCTCGCCCGCCGCCGCCTGCGCCGCGAGCCGACAGCTTAATTTTCACAGTTCGCCGCGTCGGCGCTTGACGCCGGGCGCGGGAGGCTCCTTATCTCGCATGCCAGCCGGCTGGACGGCCGCTGCCGTCTCGCGACGGTGGAGGAAAGTCCGGGCTCCATGGAGACAGGGTGGCGGCTAACGGCCGCCGGGGGCGACCCCAGGGAAAGTGCCACAGAGAACAGACCGCCC
>JBFXEP010000005.1:0-26562 GCA_050179995.1 Hyphomicrobium sp. | reverse complement strand
GTGACCGGCGATGACAAGCACGACGAGCCCGCGTGGGATGCGTCCGTCGTTGCTTTCCCATTCTCCCGCGTGAGGCCGTCGCAAAGCGCTGTTGCGCAGTCGGGCGAGGTCTTTGGCGCATTCGCCAAGACGTTCGGCATGCCGCGCGAGCAGACGACGGGGCACTGGTGCAGCCGCTGCCAGATGATCTGGTACGGATACCTGCTCGAGGTGACGTGTCCGGTGTGTGGAAACCGGCACGGCTAATCCTGAAAATATGCGTATGCAATAAATTGCAAACACGGTTGCCATGGCAAAGATACTTTGCAGTGATCGCCAAAAACATTACGTTTGTAGTACGCAAATGTACCGCCGTAAAATATTGAAATAACTCAAGCTTCCGCCCTTCTCGCAAATTGGTACGCGGCTTGCTTTCGTTAACGAAACGGAAGCGCTCACAAGCTTTGCGGTAGGGAGAAAACGAATGGCCAATCTTTTGTGGCTCCAGGGTGGAGCATGCTCGGGCAATACGATGTCGTTCCTCAATGCCGAGGAGCCGAGCGCCTGCGATCTCGTCACCGACTTCGGCATCAACGTGCTCTGGCACCCGTCGCTCGGAATGGAGCTCGGCGAGAACCTGCAGCGCATGCTGCGGGGGCTGGTCAGCGGCCAGATACCGCTCGACATCTTCGTCTTCGAAGGCACCGTCGTGAATGCCCCCAACGGCACGGGCGAGTGGAACCGCTTTGCGGGACGTCCCATGAAGGACTGGGTGCGCGACCTTGCCGCCGTGGCGGGCTTCACCGTAGCCGTCGGCGATTGCGCCACATGGGGCGGCATACCTGCGACGGCGCCCAATCCGTCAGAAAGCGTCGGGCTCCAGTTCCTGAAGCGGGGGCATGGAGGCTTCCTCGGCAAGGACTACAAGTCCAAGGCCGGGCTGCCCGTCATCAACATCCCGGGCTGTCCGGCTCACCCTGACTGGATCACCCAAATCGTGGTCGCCGTTGCGACCGGGCGCGGCGGCGATCTCTCGCTCGACGATTTCGGGCGGCCGAAGACCTTCTTCACGAGCTTCACGCAGACCGGCTGCACGCGCAACATGCACTTCGCCTACAAGGTCTCCGCCACCGAGTACGGCCAGCGCAAGGGCTGCCTCTTCTACGACCTCGGCTGCCGCGGGCCCATGACGCACTCGCCCTGCAACCGCATCCTCTGGAATCGCCAGTCCTCCAAAACGCGCGCCGGCATGCCCTGCATGGGATGCACGGAGCCCGAGTTCCCCTTCTATGACCTGGCGCCCGGAACCGTCTTCAGGACGCAGACCGTCATGGGGGTGCCGAAGGACATGCCCACGGGCGTGGAGAAGACGGGCTACGTCAAGCTCACCGCCGCCGCAAAGGCTGCATCTCCGAGATGGGCCGAGGAAGACATCTTCGTCGTCTGACGATCGGGCCTCATCACAACAAACGCAATTCTCTTAGGGAGAGAAACCTCCAATGCCGACAGCAGTGCAAACACTCGATATCTCGCCGGTCGGACGCGTCGAGGGCGACCTCGACGTCCGGGTCGACATCCAGGACGGCGTCGTCGTCAACGCGTGGACCAATGCGGAGCTGTTCCGCGGCTTCGAGATCATCCTGCGCGACAAGGATCCACAGGCAGGGCTCGTCGTCACGCCGCGCGCCTGCGGCATCTGCGGCGCATCGCACCTCACGTGCGCGGCCTGGGCGCTCGATACGGCATGGCAGACCGAGGTGCCCCGCAACGCAATTCTCGCCCGCAACCTCGGGCAGATCGTGGAATCGATCCAGAGCCTGCCGCGCCACCACTACGGCCTGTTCATGATCGACTACACGAACAAGAACTATCAGAGATCGCCATTCTACGAGGAGGCGGTCAAGCGCTGGGCGCCCTTCACGGGCAGGAACTATGAGATTGGCGTGACGATCTCGGGCCGCCCCGTCGAGATATACGCGCTCCTTGGAGGGCAGTGGCCGCACTCGAGCTACATGGTGCCGGGCGGCGTGATGTGCGCGCCGACCCTCACCGACGTCACGCGCGCATGGTCGATCCTCGAGCACTTCCGCCGCAATTGGCTTGAGCCGATCTGGCTCGGCTGCTCCCTCGAGCGCTACGAGCAGATCCGTTCCTACAGCGACTTCCTTGCCTGGCTCGACGAGCGGCCCGAGCATGCCAATTCGGATCTCGGCATGTTCTGTCGCATGTCGTCCGACATCGGCGTCGACAGATATGGCCGCGGTACCAACAAGTTCGTGTCGTGGGGATATCTGCCGCACGAGGACCGGTACAACAAGCCGACGATCGAAGGCCGCAATGCCGCCGTCATCATGAAGAGCGGCGTGTTCGACGGTGCCGCCGGCACGCACAAGGTGATGGACCAGCAGTTCACGCGCGAAGACCTCCGGCACGCCTGGTACGACGAGCCGCAGGCGTTGCATCCCTTCGATCGTACGACGAAGCCAATTCAGAAAAACACCGTCGACCACAACGGAAAGTACTCCTGGGCCGCGGCCGTCATGCACGTGCAGGATGGCCGCCTCGAGGCAGGGCCCCTTTCGCGGCAGCTCATCGCCGGCGGCAAGCACGGCGAGAGCTGGCAGCACTATGATCCGCTCCTGCTTGACATGTTCCACAACCTCGGCGGCGCGAGCGTGATGCTCCGGCACTTCGCACGCATGCACGAGGGCATTAAACTCTATCGCGAGGCGGAGCGCATCCTGCGCGAGCTCAGGCTCAAGGATCCCTGGTACATCAAGCCGACCGAAAAGGACGGCCGTGGATGGGGTGCTACCGAGGCCATTCGCGGCGCGCTCTGCCACTGGATCGAGGTGCAGGGCGGCAAGATCAAGAACTATCAGATCATCGCACCGACCACGTGGAACGTTGGTCCGCGGACGTCCGACGGCGCGCGCGGACCGATCGAGGAGGCATTGATCGGTACACCGATCGCAGACCCCCACGATCCGGTCGAGGTGGGCCACGTCTGTCGATCCTACGATTCGTGTCTCGTCTGCACCGTCCACGCCTACGACGCCAAGACCGGCAAGGAGCTTGCGCATTTCCGGACAGCCTGATGACGGGCTACCCTTCGCTGCGCCGCCCGGTTGCGAGCGAGTCGGATCGGGGGGCGCGAGACTTCGGGTCGCGCCGGAATGAAGGCAGTGACATGAGCGGCAAGGGCAAGGACGAGGTGCTCCTGCAAAGGATCGCCGACATGATGGCGGCCGGGCTCGAGACACAGACCGAGCCCTTTCCGGAAACGGAAAAGGAGTTCGGCGAGATCCTCGCGGAGCTGCGCCAGCTTCCTGCCGACGACTTGCGCTCGAAGCTCGTGATAAGCGGCTTCGTCGATCATCCCTATGGCTCGGAGCAGCAGCGCTGCTTCGAGTGCATGTACTATCTCGTGCATCGCAAATGGTGCGACCTTCCGGAGCTTTCCGTGCCGGTCGAGCCCGATTGGTGGTGCCGGCTCTGGAGGATTTGAACCCAAGCGGGCTCATGAGGTGCCTCATGGCAGACGATGGCCGACTTGAGAACGATGCGCAGGAACGTCAAAAGATCGCCGCCCTTCTTGCGTCCGGCCTCGAGACTGAGGTGTTTCCGAGGGCCGACACGCATGATGAGGTGCAGGCGATCATCGCGCGGCTCAGGGCTTCGGGCGGAGACCTCAAATCGAGGCTGGTGATCGGCGGTTTCACTGACTACACGGTCGAGCACGGCGGCCTCGAGCAGCCTTGCGAGACCTGCATGTACTTCCTCGTGCATCGCAGGTATTGCGAGCTCCCTGAGCTGGACTGTCCCGTGGAGCCACAGTGGTCGTGCCGCTTGTGGCGCATCTAGCGGAGACGTCCATGCCTTGGACACGAGACCAACGGATAGCCGTCATCGGATGCGGCAACGCCAACAGGACGGACGATGCGGCGGGGATCGAGGTCGTCAAGCTGCTCAAGATGTCGCCGGCGCTGAGCGAACGCCCGGATGTTCAGCTCCTCGACGCCGGGACCGACGGCATGTCGGTCATGTTCGCGGCACGTGGATGCACGACGCTGTTCATCGTCGACGCCTGCTGGACCGAAGCCGAGGCCGGCGCCGTCTTCGAGGTTCCGGGCAGCAAGGCCGAAACACAGTTCTCGCCGTCGCTCAACCTGCACGAGTTCCGCTGGGACCATGCGCTTCATGCCGGCCGGCAGATCTATAAGGAGGCGTTTCCGAGCGACGTCACGGCCTACCTGATCGAGGCGCACTCGCTCGAGCTCGGCTGCGGGCTGACCTCTGATGTTTCCCGCGCCGTTGCTCTCGTCGCGCAACGCATAGAAGCGCGCATCATGGGGAGCGCCGTCAACGAGCCTTGCCGCGAGGCGCGGCCATGACGGACGGCTGCGTCCTCATTGTGCGCCGCGGTGCGCTCCACCTCACGCGGCAGGTCTACGAGCGCTTCTTCCATCAGCTCGACACCGTCGTGCTGCTGCGCGACGGCGGCGACCTCGTCATCCTTCCCGTTCGCCATCAGGCGGCAGGCGGCTACGTGATCAAGCTGCGCTCGGGCGCCGGCGACCGTGCGGTCGTGGCCGCCGACTTCTTTCGCGACAATGGTGTGGAGGATGATGTCCAGCTCACGCTTTCCGCTACGTGGGACGAGGCCCGTGCGGCGCTGATCGCGCCCGGTGCCTTCGAGTGACAACTAAGTTTGCAATATGCAATTACAATAGACAATCGACCGACAATGCGCTTACTCTAATGTCAATGAAGTTTACCGCTCGAAGAAGCGGATTTGGGAGGGTGTCGCGTGGGGATCGGAGTCGAGGAGCAGGTCAACGCTGCGCTCGCCGCCGCCGAAGCGGAGACGGCAAGTCCCGCGGAGCGCGCCGAGATGCTGATGGAGATCGCCATCGGCCTGCAAGTGAGGCCCAAGTCGCCCCGCGAGCTCTCCGTTGCCGTCGAGCTTTACGAGCGCGCGCTCGCGCTCTGTCCGCCGGAGCAATCCCTTCTCGCCGCCCGCATCCGGGCACGCGCCGCAACGGCCTTGCAGGCGTTGCCCGAGGCCGGCACGAGCTCCCTCGAAAAAGCACGCGATCTTTTGACGGAGTCGCTCCGCGTCATTCGGTCTGACGGAGCCCCCGAGGAGCTCGCCGAGATCGAGATGAACCTCGGCCTCGTGCTGCAAAGTCTCGCCGGCGCCGGGAGAGCGCGTATCACCGATGCCATCGCCGCCTATCAGCGCGCGTTGCGCACCTTCGACCGCGCGCGCTTCCCAAAAGAGTTCGCCATACTGCAGAACAATCTCGCGACGGCGTTCCTCTCAATTCCCTTTACAGACGAGCGCGCGAAGATGCGCGAAGCGCTGGCCGTGCAGGCTTTCGAGGACGGGCTCAAGGTCGTTGATTTCATCGACCATCCAGCCGAGTACGCCATGCTGCAGAACAACCTCGGCAACGCGTTGCAGTACGCCTCCTCGAGCCATTCCGTCGAAAACAATCTACGGGCGCTCGAGGCCTATGACGAGGCGCTCAAGGTGCGCACGCGAGAGGCCATGCCGGAGGCATACGCGAACACCATCGCCAACAAGGCGAACTGCCTCTGGAACCTGCCGGACGATCCCGGGAACCCGGAGGCCGGCAACCGTCAGAACCTGGCGGCGGCGGCGGCGCTTCTTGCGGAAGCCCGCGAGATCTTCAACGCCGCGGGCGAGCAGGAGAAAGCCCGGCTCATGGCCGAGGCCTTGGACCAGATCACGCGCGAGAGCTTGTCGTCGTCGCATGCAAGCGGCACCGCACGGGCGAACGGACATCAGAGAGAAGGAGAGCAGGTGCAATGATCGATGCAGCACTTTTGGAGTCGACGGCGCTCGCGCTCGTTGCCGGAACCATCGCCGCGCTGATCGGCGGAAGCCTGGGCGGCATCGTCACTGGCGGCAGGGCGCTCGGGATCGAGCTCGCGGCCTTCATGGGCTCGTTCTACGGCATCGTGACCGGCACAGCCGGCGTCGCGTTCGGTCTCGCTGCAATCTCATACCTCGGCTGGGAGTGACCGCGATGCTCGAGATGGTCAGAAGCTCGGCGAGCCTCTTCTTCCAAGGCAAGCTCTTTGCCGAGCCGCTCAAAGCCTACACGCAGCTTGCGCTCGGCATTCTCATCGCGGCGGTCGTTCTTGTCGCGGCCCGCGAGGGCGGTCTCGCTCTGGTTCCGGCAGCCGCCCTCGCGGGGTTCGTCGGCGGCGCGCTGCAGCCCTATCTCTTCCGCAACCTTCGTTACCGCTGAGGAGACGTCCCGTGTCTGCCGTCGGAGCCATATCCACCGTGCCGGTCATAGCGCCCGAGAGCGAGCGCAATGATATCGCGCATCTCGTCGGCGACATCGAGCGGCTGGAGATGATCTTCGAGGGCTGGGACGAGACGGCGCGCGGCGCGACGCGTGCCTACGGCCTCGCCATCGAGACGCTGAACGGAGAGGCGTTGCGCCGGCTCGTTGCGGCGCTCAAGCGCGATCCTGCAGCACTCGCGGCCATGAAGGCGGCCGTGACCGACGAGGTCGTTTACGCCGTCATGCGTCGCCACGGCATCGTCAAGCCGAGCTTGACCGAGCGTGTCGAAGCGGCGCTCGAAAGCATTCGTCCGATGCTCGCCTCCCACGGCGGCGACGTCGAGCTCGTCGGCGTCAATCCTCCCGCCATCGAGGTGCGTTTCACCGGCTCGTGCGACGGGTGTCCCGCCTCGGCGCTGACGTTTCATGCCGGCGTGAAGAAGGCGGTCGAAGAGGCCTGCCCTGAGATCACCGACATCCTCCAGGTGAAGGGCACGGCTTCCTCGTCTTCGAATGGCGACGTCGTGCGCTTCGTCAGCCCCTTCGCGCTCGGCGCCAGCGGACAATGGCATTTCGCCGCCAAGCTTTCGGACGTGCCTGAAGGCGGCATCAAGGCTCTCCTCCTCGAGGGCGAGAAGGTTCTCATCTCGCGGCGCGGATCCATCGTCACGTGCTTCCAGAACGCGTGCGCGCACCTCGGTCTCGCGCTCGATGACGGCGAGGTCGAGGACGGTGTGATCACCTGCCCCTACCACGGCTTCCGCTACGACCTGTCGAGCGGCGAGTGCCTGACGGCGCCGGCCGTACAGCTTCAGCCTCATGCCGTCCGCGTCGTCGGATCGCGAATCGAAGTGAGGTTGCAAAAATAGCCATGCGCGTCTCATTGAGCCCAGCACATAGGAGACTTAGGGAGCGCACGCCGCTCCCCTCCGCGCTGCTGGACGCGCATGGCGCCCGCATTGTTCTCGGCCAGAAACCAGCTCCGATGGGGCTCGTCGAGCCCATCGCGCCCACCGACAGAACGCTCTTCGGGCCGCGCGGCGCGGCGCTCGGCAGCGAAGCTGGCCCCCTCTTCGTGTGCGACACCGGTCATCACCGCCTCCTGGTCTGGAACGGGCTCCCGGACCAGGACGGATCGCCTGCCGATCATCTGATCGGCCAGCCCGACTTCAGGTCCGAGGGACGGAATGCCCGCGGCTTGGTGGGCGCGGCAACGCTCAATGTGCCGACCGGAGTCTCGGCGGAGGACGGTGTGCTGGCCGTCGCCGACGCGTGGAACCATCGCGTGCTCATCTGGCACGGATATCCCGCGCGATCGAACCAGCCTGCGGATGTCGTGCTTGGACAAAGAGATTTCGTGAGCAATGCGCCGAACCGCGGCTGCGACATGCCAAGCGCCGCCAGTCTCAATTGGTGCTATGGCGTCGCCATCGCCAATGGGGCGCTCTACGTGGCCGACACCGGAAACCGCCGCGTGCTCAAGTGGAACCGTATCCCCGAGGCCGATGGTACCCCGGCAGACCTTGTGCTCGGGCAAGATGATTTCGAAACGCGCGACGAGAACGGCGGCCGCATGCCCGGTGCCGCCGGAATGCGCTGGCCCCACGGCGTGGCGACGGACGGTGATCGTCTCTTCGTCGCCGATGCGGGCAACAACCGCATCATGGTGTGGGACGCCCCGCCGGGTCGCAACGGCACACCTTCAGCGTTCGTTCTCGGCCAGCGCAACGCGAGGGGCGTCGACCACAACCAGGCCGCCTATTACCCGACGGCAGCATCGCTGAACATGCCGTACGGCGTTGCCGTGCTCGACCGCAAGCTCGTCGCGACGGATACCGCCAACTGCCGGATCGTTGGCTACGATCTCGACGATCTCGCTATGGAGGCGCCCGCGCACTGGCTCGCGGGCCAGACGACCTTCGAAGACAAGGGCGAGAACCGCTGGAGCGTGCCGCAACGCGACAGTCTCTGCTGGCCGTACGGGATTTCAGTCTCCGGCACCATGGTCGTTGTCGCCGACAGCGGAAACAACAGGGTGTTGGTCTGGGAGGCTATCCCATGACCGCAGCCACTCCCGTTACCGCCCTTGTCGGCGCCGCCGGAGCCGAGGCGCTTCAGATTCGCGTGCGGGGGCGTGTGCAGGGCGTTGGTTTCCGCCCGATGGTCTGGCGCCTCGCGCGCGATCTCGGCTTGCGCGGAACGGTGCAGAACGATGCCGAGGGCGTGCTGATCCGCGCTGCGGGAAGCACGGACGCGCTTTCGTCTCTCCTGTCTCGCCTCGAAACGCAATGCCCGCCGCTGGCCGCCATCGAAAGCATCGATGTGTTGCCCTATGCAGGTCCGCTGCCTGATCGCTTCGACATTGTTGAGAGCCGGAGTGGCGCGGCAGACACGCAGATTGCGCCGGATGCAGTCACGTGCGCGGACTGCGCCGCCGAGATCCAGGATCCCTTCTCGCGCCGCTATCGCTATCCGTTCACCACTTGCACCAACTGCGGCCCACGCCTTACGATCATCGCGCGCATGCCCTACGACCGCGTGTCGACGAGCATGGCGGCCTTCGACCTCTGCCCGGAGTGTGCGGACGAGTACGCCGATCCGGCGGATCGCCGCTTTCATGCCGAGACGACCGCGTGCCACGCGTGCGGGCCCAAGGCACGTTTGATCCGCTTCGACGGCCGCGCCGTGAGCTTCGACCAGACCTCGATGCTGGACGATGTCGACGCGGCGCTAGGGCTCATCCAGAAGGGCGAGATCGTCGCCATCAAGGGGCTCGGCGGCTATCACCTCGCATGCGACGCGACGCAGGCCGCCGCCATCCAGCGTCTGCGTGCCTTGAAGCAGCGGGACCGCAAGCCGTTTGCGCTGATGGCGCGCGATCTCGATGTCATCCGCACCTACGCCGCGGTAGGGCCGGACGAGGAAGCCGCGCTGACGAGCCCGGCGGGGCCTATCGTTTTGCTCGAGGCAAACGGTGAGACGCGTTTGCCGGATGCAATCGCGCCGGGTCTCGCAACACTCGGCTTCATGCTGCCCACGACTCCGCTGCACGCGCTGCTCCTGCGCCGAATGGGCCGTCCCGTCGTCATGACCTCGGGCAATCTCTCCAACAGTCCGCAAGTGATCTCCGACGGCGACGCCCGTGCGAAGCTTGCAACGATCGCGCCGTTCGCACTCGTGCACGACCGCGATATTCTCAATCGTGTGGACGATTCCGTCGTGCGCTTCGCGGCCGGCGCGGTCCGCGTCCTCCGCCGCTCGCGCGGCTATGCACCCGAGTCCGTGCGGTTACCGAAGGGATTCGAGGCTGCGCCGGAAGTGCTCGCGACGGGGGGCGATCTCAAATCGACGTTCTGCTTGGTGAAGTCCGGCAATGCCGTCCTCTCGCAGCACATTGGCGATCTGGACGATGCGCAGACGTTCGACGATTTCACGCGCACACTCGCGCTATTCCGCGACATGCTGGCAACGAAGCTTCGTGCCGTCGCGGCGGATTTGCATCCGACCTATCGCAGCACGGCGTTCGCGACGAAGCTCGGCGCCGATGAAAAAATGCCCCTCTTCCAGGTCCAGCATCATCACGCGCATATCGCGAGCTGCCTTGCCGAGAACGGGCGGCCGCTCGATGCGCCGCCTGTGCTCGGCATCGCGCTCGACGGCCTCGGCTACGGCTCGGACGGCGAGATCTGGGGCGGCGAATTCCTGCTCGCCGACTATGCGGGCTTCACGCGCCTCGGGACGTTCAAGCCCGTTCCGATGCTGGGCGGCGACAAGGCCTCGCGGGAGCCCTGGCGCAACCTCTATGCGCACCTCACCGCCGAGATGGGTTGGGGCGCGTTCGCGATGAACTTCACGGATCTCGATATTCATCGCGCGCTGGAAGCGAAGCCGCGCAAGATTCTCGATGCGATGCTGAAGGACCGCCTCAATTCGCCCCTGGCATCGTCGTGCGGGCGATTGTTCGATTCGGTTGCCGCGGCCATCGGGCTCGCCTTCGAGCGGCAAGGCTATGAAGGCGAGGCCGCGGCTCAACTTGAAGCCGTCGTCGACAGGCATGCGCTCGAGACCGAGGACCGTTTGCTCGAGTATCCGTTCACGATCCCGAGCTTGAAGTCGTCCGGGCTCCCGTACATCGAGCCGCTCGCCGTGTGGAATGCCATTCTCGGCGACCTGATCCTCAAGACTCCGGCCGGCGTCATCGCCGCCCGCTTCCATCGCGGGCTCGCGCGCGTGCTCACCGCGATGGCCCTGAAGCTTGCCAAGCGCGACAGCGAGGCGGGAGCTCGCTTCGATACCGTGGCTCTTTCAGGCGGCTGCTTCCAGAACCGCGTGCTTCTGGAGCTCACCGTCCACCAGCTCGAACAGCAGGGTTTTTCCGTCCTGACGCAGAAGGCTGTCCCCGCGGGAGACGGGGGATTGGCGCTCGGTCAGGCGGCGATCGCAGCTGCCCACATCATAAGAAACGGGCCGCAGGAAACGCAAAAAATCGGAGGAAGCAACCCATGTGCCTCGGAATACCAGGGCGCATCGTAGCCATCGACGATGCGCAACGAAAATTGGCGACGGTCGACGTGTCGGGCGTCAAGCGCCAGATCAACGTCGCGTGCATTGTCTCGGATGAGCACCCCGTCGAGGCCTGCGTGGGTGACTGGGTGCTCGTGCACGTCGGCTTCGCCATGAGCCGGATCGACGAAGCGGAAGCCGCCGAAACCTTGAAGGTGTTGACGGAGCTCGGCGAGGCTCAGGCCGAGATGGAAGCCATGCGCCTCTCGGGCGCAGCGTAGGAGGGCGCCATGCCCAACGAAGCGGAACTTTCCGGTCTCTACCCATTCCTGCACGGCAAGCCGCAGGACCCGGCGAAGCTCGACGCGGCGCTCTTGCATTCGGTTGCCGAGAAGGCGCGCGAGAGCCGTGAGACGAACGCGGCGTTCTTCGCCGAGAGCGCGCCGACGCTCGTTCAGGCGGCAAAGGCCCTGGCCGATCTCTACCGCCGCGGCGGGCGGCTCTTCTCCATGGGCAATGGCGGATCGAGCTGCGACGCCTCGCACGTCGCGGTCGAGTTCGTGCATCCCATAACCGCTGGCCGGCCTGCGCTCGCGGCCACCAATCTCGTCGCCGACCTCGCCATGATCTCTGCCGTCGGCAACGACATAGGTTTCGATCACGTCTTCGTCCGCCAGATCATCGCTCAGGGCCGTGCCGGTGACGGCTTGATCGGCATCTCGACCAGCGGCAACTCGACCAACCTCATCGGAGCCTTCGCCAAGGCGAAGGAGATGGGGCTCGTCACCATCGGGCTCGCGGGCGGCGATGGCGGGCGCATGAAAACGTCGGGCGTGGTCGATTTCTGCCTCGTGGTTCCGACGCAATCGATCCACCGCACGCAGGAATGCCACGTCATCGCCTACCACATCCTCTGGGATCTCGTTCATACGCTGCTGGCCGACGACCGCGGGTCCGCAGCAAGCAAGGGAGCGGCGGCATGAAGTACGTCGAGGAGTTCCGCGACGCCGAGAAGGCGAAAGTGCTGGTGCATGAGATCGACAAGCTTGTCGCCGATATCGACCCTCCGAAGGATCGCCCGATTGCCATCATGGAGGTGTGCGGCGGGCACACGCACTCGATCTTCCGCTATGGCCTCGAAGGCATGTTGCCGAAGGAGATCGAGCTGGTGCATGGGCCGGGCTGCCCCGTGTGCGTGCTGCCGATGGGCCGCGTCGACGACTGCGTCGCCATCGCTGAGCGGCCCGAGGTGATCCTCACCACCTTCGGCGACGCCATGCGCGTGCCGGGATCGAAGAAGAGCCTCATGCAGGCCAAAGCTGACGGCGCCGATGTGCGGATGGTCTATTCGCCCATGGACGCCCTCGCGCTCGCGAAGAAAAACCCGGATCGGGAGGTTGTGTTCTTCGCCATCGGATTCGAGACGACAATTCCGTCCACCGCGCTGACGATTCTCCAAGCGAAGGTTGAGGGCGTGGAGAACTTCTCCGTCTTCTGCAATCACATCACCATCGTTCCGACCATCAAGGCCATCCTCGACAGCCCGGACCTGCAGATCGACGGCTTCCTCGGGCCGGGCCACGTTTCGATGGTCATCGGTACTGTGCCTTACGAGTTCATCTCACGCCACTACAAGAGACCGATGGTCGTCGCGGGTTTCGAGCCGCTCGATGTTCTCCAGTCCATATGGATGGTGCTGAAGCAGATCAAGGAGGGCCGCGCCGAGATAGAGAATCAGTACGCGCGCATCGTTCCGGAAGCGGGAAACAGTGCGGCTCTTGCAGCCCTGAGCGAGGTCTACGAGCTGCGCGAGTTCTTCGAGTGGCGCGGTCTCGGCTCCATCGACCATTCCGGCATGCGGATTCGCGAGGCCTATCGGGCCTACGATGCCGAAGCGAAATTCGTCACCCCCAACATCAAAATCGCCGATCCGAAGTCATGCCAGTGCGGCGAGGTGCTGAAAGGTGCGATCAAGCCCTGGCAATGCAAGGTCTTCGGCACGTCCTGTACGCCCGAAATGCCGCTTGGTGCGCTCATGGTGTCGTCTGAGGGCGCATGCGCGGCCTACTACCAGTACGGCGGCATCAAGAAGCGCGAGGCCGTGTCATGAACGTCATGCCCATGCCGCGCCGGCGCAGCTTCGGCCACATCTCCGTCCCCAAGGTCACGCTGGCCCATGGCGGTGGCGGCAAGGCCATGAAGGACCTGATCGACGACGTATTCGTCTCCGCGTTCGACAATGAGGCGCTGGCGCCGCTCGAGGATCAGGCCCGCTTCGATCTCTCGGACCTTGCCCGGTATGGCGACCGGCTCGCCTTCACGACAGACTCGTTCGTCGTCCATCCGCTCTTCTTTCCGGGTGGTGACATCGGCAAACTCGCCGTGTGCGGGTCGGTGAACGACCTTGCCGTCGGCGGCGCCCAGCCGCTCTATCTGTCGTGCGCCGCGATCGTCGAGGAAGGCGTCGAGGTCGACCTTCTGCGCCGCATTGCGGCATCCATGGCGGAGACCGCGCGGGAAGCCGGCGTCGAGATCGTCACTGGCGACACGAAGGTCGTGCAGAAGGGCGCTTGCGACAAGGTCTTCCTCACCACCACCGGCATCGGCGTCATCCGCTCCAATGTAACTCTCGGTGCCGACAGGGCGCGCGCGGGAGACATCGTGATCGTCAGCGGCGTGCTGGGCGATCACGGTGCTGCCATCCTCGGCGCGCGCGGAGACATGGCGCTCGACAGCCCCATCGAGAGCGACTGTGCGCCGCTGAACGGTCTGATCGACATGTTGATCACGGCAGCGCCCGGAACGCGCGCCATGCGCGATGCGACGCGCGGTGGTGTCGCCACGGTGCTGAACGAGATCGCCGAGGCATCGGGCGTCTCCATCGAGATCGACGAGCGCGTGACGCCGCTGCGGCCGGAGGTGCGCGCCTTCTGCGAGATCCTGGGGCTCGATCCCCTCTATCTCGCAAACGAGGGAAAGATCGTTGCCATCGTGCCGCGGGACGAAGCCGACGCCGCGCTTGCCGCCTTGCACTCGCACCCGTTCGGAAAGAACGCCGCTGCCATTGGAGAGGTCAAGACCGGCGAGCCCGGACGCGTGATCATGCGCACCGTATTCGGCGGCAACCGCATCGTCGACATGCTGGTCGGCGACCAGCTGCCGAGGATCTGCTGACATGCACGAGCTCGGCATCACGCGTAGTGTGGTTGCGATCGCCTCCGAGGCCGCCAACGGGCGCCGCGTGTTCAAGGTCACGCTCGAGGTCGGCAGGCTGTCCGGCGTCATGACGGAGGCCATTCGCTTCTGCTTCGACACCGTGGCCGAGGGCACGGCCCTCGATGGCGCCGAGCTCGAGATTCGCGAGATCGAAGGCCGGGCCCGCTGCCAGTCGTGCGGCGCGGTCTATGCGATGCCGACGCTGTTCACAGCCTGCGCATGCGGCAGCCGGCAGTGCGAGCGCCTTGCCGGCGAGGAGCTGAAAATAAAAACCATCGAGCTAGAGGAGGCTGCGTGATGTGCGGGACCTGCGGATGCAGCAGCACCAACAAAGTCACGATCACCAATCTCGAGTCCGGCTTGACGACGACGCTCGATCGCGGTGTGCACGACCACGACCACGACCACGACCACGACCATGTTCATGAGGACGGAACGCGGCACAGTCATCCGCACAGTCATGGCCACGACGATGGCCACGACGACGACCACCACCATGACCACGATCACGGTCACGGCCACGGTGCCCACGACCACCGTCACCATCACCACAGCCACGAGCACACGCATGCCGATGGCGCGGCGCACAGCCACCCGCACGTGCACGGCCACGAGCACGAGCACGGGGAGGGGACGACCGTCGTTTCCCTCGAGGCGCGCCTGCTTGCCAAGAACGACGCGCTGGCCGAGAGGAACCGGGCGTGGTTCGCGGGGCGCGAGATTCTGGCCCTCAATCTCGTGAGCTCGCCCGGCTCCGGCAAGACAATGCTGCTCGAGCGCATGATCCGGGATCTCGGACGCGAGATGCCCATTGCCGTGATAGAGGGCGATCAGGCGACCGCGAACGACAGCGAGAGAATCCAAGCCGCCGGGGCCCCGTGCGTGCAGGTCAACACCGGCACGGGATGCCATCTGGAGGCGGACATGATCGCGCGTGGGCTCGCCGAGCTGAAGCCGCCGGTCGGTGCCGTGGTCCTGATCGAGAACGTCGGCAATCTCGTGTGCCCGGCCCTGTTCGATCTCGGCGAGCACGCCAAGGTCGCCATCCTCTCCGTCACCGAGGGCGAGGACAAGCCGCTCAAGTATCCGCACATGTTCCAGGCCAGCCGGGTCGTGCTCTTGAACAAGATCGATCTCGTTCCTCACCTCGACTTCGACGTCGACAAGGCGATCGAGAACGCGCGCAAAGTGAACCCAGACATCGCCGTGTTCCGCGTGTCCGCACGCACCGGCGAAGGGTTGCAGGCCTGGTACGACTGGATTCGCGAGCAGGCCGCGGCCGTGCGCACGAGCCCCATCTGACCACCAACATCAATCTTCAACTGGGAGGACTTGAACACATGAGCACGAGGACGTTCTGGCAGTGGCTTGGCGCTGCCGCAGCAATCACCATGGCGGTGGCGACGCCGGCCGCCGCGCATGTCGGCGCGGGCGAGGCGCATGGTTTCATGCACGGGCTTGCCCATCCGATCGGCGGGCTCGATCACGTGCTCGCCATGGTCGCCGTCGGCCTTCTGGCCGCGGGTCTCGGCGGACGCGCCATCTGGATGGTGCCCGCCGCTTTTCTTGTCATGATGGCCGCGGGTGGCCTGCTCGGCATGGCGCACGTGGCGCTGCCCTATGTCGAGCTCGGCATCGCCGCATCGGTTGTCGTGCTGGGCATCGCCGTCGCGCTACGCCTGCCGATGCCGACCGCCACCGCCATGGCGCTCGTCGGCTTTTTCGCCGTCTTCCACGGGTTCGCCCATGGCGCCGAGATGCCCGTCGATGCGTCGGCGGCCGGCTACGCAGCAGGGTTCATCCTGGCGACGGCCCTGTTGCACGCGATCGGCGTCGCGCTGGGTCTCGCAATCGGGCGCGCCGGTCGGGCCGGTGCGAATGTCAGCCAGGTGGGCGGTGCTGCAGTGTCGCTTGCCGGCTTGGCGCTGATCGGCGGCTGGCTCTAGGTTTTGATGAGACCTATGGTCACGCTTCGGACTGATAGGGTCCGAAGCGATCATGGTCTGGAAGGCGCGTGATCGGGCGGCGCAGGAGAAGGACCCTGCGCCGCTATCGGCTAGTCCGAAAGCGACGCGAGGTGCTGCACGGACTTGTATCGCCGCTCGATCTCGTTGAGGCGATACTCCATGACGTCTCTGATGCTGACGATGCCGGCCAGGTGACCTCCGTCGACGACTGGCACATGCCGAATGTGATGCTGGCGCATCAATCCGACTACATCCGATAGCCGGGTGTCCGGCGTGCAGGTTATGACGCGGCGGGTCATCAACGCCGAGACCGGCAGCAGATGCAGCTCCCCGCGGCGCTCGGCTAGACCGTAGGCAATGTCGCGCTCGGAGATGATGCCCTCGGCTGTGCGCCCGTCGTGACTTACGACCATCACGCCGATGCGGTGCCGCTGCAGCATCCGCGCGAGCATGCCGATGGTTTCGTTCGGCCTCACCGTCAGAACCTGACGCTCATTTCCGTCTAGCAGATCGGAAACTTTCATCGCGTTCCATCCCTTTCCGGTTTTTTGCAATGCCGCATTGATGCAGCTGCTCGTGTGTGCGGAGCGGCATTCGTGTCGCAATTGGATTAAGCTTTGAAACACCGATCGCGCGGCTTTCATGAAGGCATCGACAAAGCGTTGCGGCAATCTCGTGATTGTCGCGCGACATTCTGTGCATGGACAGCAGAGATATCGCGCCAGAGGCCGATGGCCCTGTGAAAATGGAAGGTGCTATTTGTGCAATACGTATTTCTACGTCAAGTGATCGCGCGATTTGGCGCGATCAGCGGACGCGGATGTGCTCGTGCGCATGCGCGTGACGGTCGCCGTGCTTGTGGCGCGTGGTTTCGATCGTCGCGGGGATCATCGTGATGCGGCCGTGCCGGGCCCCCCGCTCGGCGATGATCTCGTTGGCAAGCTGTTGAACTGCCTTTATATTTCCCCTGAGGACCGCGACCTCCATGCAATTCTCGTGGTCGAGGGAGATGCGCACGGTAGCGACCGAGAGGTCATGCGCGCGCTGGAAGGCGTGTGCCAGCCTCTGAGGCAGATCGCGCGTCTCCTGATCATAGACGTAGACCACGCTCGCAATGCAATCTCCCGTCGACGAGGCCTCGCCGGTTTCCGAAATTCCGGCCCTGACGAGATCCCGGATAATTTCCGACCGATTTTGATAGCCGCGCGCTCGGGCGAGCTTTTCTATCTCATTGTAAAGTTGGTTGTCGATGGTGATCGTGATCCGTTGCACGTGCGCCTCACTCGCCGACTTCGGCTCTCGGTATGAAGATCGCGAATAGACTTCATACTGCGTCACGCGTCTCCTGAATGGAAGTAGGAATTCGGGAGGTGCAACATGCGTTTTCTTTCGGTCGCGACAGCCGTTGCCGCAATAGCCGCGTTCGGTGGTCCGACCGGTGCGCAGCAAACCAAGCAGCAGGTGCAGGAGCTTCCGACCGTCACGGTCACGACCACGCAGCTCAAGGCAGCGAAAAAAGCAAAAATAAGCACGGTGCAGCCGGCACAGCAGATGTCATCCGCGTCGAACGAGGAACAGCCGGGCGTTCTTGATGTCGCGCCCGCCGACGAGCTCGATCCGCGCTCAGCCGATGTCGGCATCGCGCAGTCCGCGAGTCAGGGCGTGGTCACGGCGACGCAGCTGGCGGCCCGGCCCGTCTACCGGACCGGCGAATTGCTCGAGGCCGTGCCGGGATTGATCGTGACCCAGCACAGCGGCGAGGGCAAAGCCAACCAATACTTCCTGCGCGGCTTCAATCTCGATCACGGCACCGACCTTGCGATCTCGATCGATGGCATGCCGGTGAATATGCGAACGCACGGCCATGGCCAGGGTTATGCGGATACTAATTTCATCATTCCCGAGATCGCCCGCGGACTCGCCTACCGCAAGGGACCGTACTTCGCCTCCGAAGGGGACTTTGCGTCCGCCGGCGCCATCCATCTCGACGTCTTCGATATCGCCAGGTCCAATTTTGCCAAGGTCCAGGTCGGAGAGTTCGGGCATCGGCGCGCCGTCGCGGCCGCATCGGCCCCCGTCGGCGTAGATGGGACGATGATGGTGGCCGGTGAGATCGCCCGTTTCGACGGCCCCTGGGAGTACCCGGACGACGTGCACCGGCTCAACGGCGTCGTGCGGTACGCGAACGGGTCCGGCAACAACGGTTTCGCACTGACGGCGATGGCCTACGAAGGACACTGGAATTCGACCGATCAGATTCCGCTCTATGCCGTCGCAGCGGGCTTGATCGATCGCTTCGGCGCCATCGATCCGACCGACGGCGGCGCCTCGCACCGCTACAGTCTGCCCGGACGCTGGCATGCGACGGACGCGGAGAGCGCCACGCGCGTCAATGCGTACATGGTCAAGAGCGACCTCGCGCTCTTCAACAACTTCACCTACTTCCTCAACGATCCCGTCAACGGCGACCAGTTCCAGCAGGCCGATGACCGCTTCATGGCGGGCGGCAGCGCCAGCAAGACGTACTACGCAAGCCTCACCGGTACGATGAAGGCCGCGACAACCATCGGCCTCGACGTGCGCTACGACGACATCGACGTCGGCTTGTACAACACCAGGGAGCGCAGACGGTTATCGGCCGTGCGCGAAGATTCGGTGCTGGAGGCGAGCGCCGGCGTGTTCGTCGAGAACACGACGCACGTGACCGATTGGCTGCGCGCGACGGTCGGTTTGAGGGGTGACTTCTTTCACATCGATGTTTCGAGTGATCTCGACGCGAACTCGGGAGACGAGACCGACACGATCCTGAGCCCCAAGGCGGGTCTGGTCTTTGGTCCCTGGGCCAACACCGAGCTGTACTTGAATGCGGGCATGGGCTTCCACAGCAATGACGCACGCGGTGTCGTGACGACGATCGATCCCGTCACCCTCACGGCGGTGGCCCCCGCTCCCCTGCTCGTGCGCTCCGAAGGCGCCGAGATCGGCATCAGGACCCAGCCGACGCGCGCCATCACCGGCACGATGTCGGTTTTCCTTCTCGATTTCGATTCCGAGATCGTGTTCGTCGGCGACGCCGGAACCACGCAGGCGAGCAGGCCGAGCCGCCGCGTCGGTGGCGAGTTCACCTTGCAGGCGGAGCTCCTGCCCTGGCTCTTCCTCGACTTCGACGCCGCCTACACCCAGGCGCGCTTCAAGGACCATTCGCCCGATGGGCGGCGGATTCCGGGCGCCGTCGAAGGTGTCGTGACGGCAGGGCTTTCGTTCGAGAACGTCTGGGGCGGTCTCTTCGGCGGCATCAACGTGCGCTACTTCGGCCCGCGTCCGCTGATCGAGGACAACAGCATCCGCTCCGAATCGAGCACGCCGGTTTCAGCCCGCCTCGGCTACAGGTTCGGCGACGAGCTGATCGTGCAGGTGGACGCCTTCAACCTCTTCGATGAGACCGCGAGCCAGATCGACTATTTCTACGAGTCGAGCTTCCCGCCCGGTGCGCCGGCCACGGAGGACATCCACTTCCACCCGCTCGAGCCGAGGTCGTTCCGGCTTGCGGTGACAAGGCAGTGGTAAGTAACTATTCTGCATTCGGAAGCAGAGTTTCGCGGACCGCAATTCGCGAGCGGCACGCCCTGCTCACCCATGAAACCTAGGGCTCCCTTTGGCAACCGCATAAACGGCAGGGATAACGACGAGCGTCAGAATTGCCGAGGACACCATTCCGCCCACCATCGGCACGGCGATGCGCTGCATGACCTCCGATCCCGTTCCATGGCTCCACAGGATCGGCAGCAGGCCGGCCATGATGGCGACGACCGTCATCATCTTGGGCCTGACGCGCTCGACCGCGCCTTCCATGATGGCGGCGTGCAGATCGTCGCGCGTGAACGGCCGTCCTTCTCGCTCGGCAAGCGCCTTCCGGTCGGTGAGTGCGTGATCCAGGTAGATCAGCATGATGACGCCGGTTTCGGCCGCAACGCCTGCGAGTGCGATGAAGCCGACGGCCACGGCGACCGACAGATTGAAGCCCATCCACCACATGAGCCACAGCCCGCCGACAAGCGCGAACGGCAGCGACAGCATGACGATCAGCGTCTCGGTCATGCGCCGGAAGTTGAGGTAGAGCAGCAGAAGGATGACGAGCAGGGTCAGTGGAACCACGATCGCCAGGCGCTGCTTCGCGCGCTCGTAGTATTCGAACTGCCCGCTCCACACGGCGTAGTAGCCGGTCGGAAACTTCACCGTATCGGCCACGGCTCGGCGCGCATCGGCAACATAGCTGCCCAGGTCCCGGTCGCGGGCATCGACGAAGATGTAAGCCGCGAGCTGGGCGTTCTCTGTCCGGATCGAGGCTGGCCCGCGCGTCCGCTTGATCGTCGCGATCTCGCCGAGCGGGACCGAGGCGCCATTGGCCAACGGAACCCGCACCTCGCGCGAGATGGCCTCGGGATCGGAGCGCACGTCGCGCGGATATCTTAGGCTGACCGCATAGCGCTCGCGTCCTTCCACCGTAGTCGTCACGGTCTCGGCGCCCATGGCCGACGCGATCACCTGCTGCACGTCGCCGACCAGGAGGCCATAGCGCGCGAGCTGCTGCCGGTCCGGCTCGATCTCGAGATAGTAGCCGCCGATGATACGCTCGGCGTAGGCGCTCGACGTGCCCGGAACCTTCCTGATTGCCGCCTCGATTTCGCGCGCCAGCCCGTCGATGATGCGCAGGTCGGGTCCGATCACCTTGACCCCGACCGGCGTGCGGATGCCGGTCGCCAGCATGTCGATGCGAGCCTTGATCGGCATGGTCCAGGCGTTCGAGACGCCGGGGAACTGCAGAGCCTTGTCCATTTCGTTGATCAGCGCGTCGACGGTTAGGCCCGGCCGCCACTCGGACTCGGGCTTGAGATTGATGACGGTCTCGAACATCTCCGTCGGCGCGGGGTCCGTAGCCGTCTGGGCGCGACCCGCCTTGCCCCACACGCTCGCGACCTCGGGGAACGACTTGATGATCTTGTTCTGCGTCTGCAGCAGCTCGGCGGCTTTGGTGATGGAGAGGCCCGGCAGCGTCGTCGGCATGTAGAGCAGCGTGCCCTCGTTGAGGTTGGGCATGAACTCGGAGCCGAGCTTGGTTGCGGGCCAGATGCTGGCTGCAAGAACGACAAGGGCGAGAGCGATGGTGAGCCCCCTGGCCTTGAGAACGCCCCTGATGACCGGGCGATAGGCCCAGATCAGGAAGCGATTCACCGGGTTCCTGTGTTCCGGCACGATGCGCCCGCGCACGAAAAGCACCATCAGCGCCGGAACGACCGTCACCGACAGCAGCGCCGCCGCCGCCATGGCAAACGTCTTGGTGAAAGCGAGGGGGTGAAAAAGGCGTCCTTCCTGCGCTTCGAGCGCGAAGATCGGCAGGAACGATACCGTGATGATGAGCAGCGAGAAGAAGAGCGCCGGACCGACCTCGCTCGCTGCCTCGATCAGGACTTCGGTCCGAGGCTTGCCCGGCGCGGCGCGCTCAAGATGCTTGTGGGCGTTCTCGATCATGACGATCGCCGCGTCGACCATGGCGCCGATGGCGATGGCGATGCCGCCGAGGCTCATGATGTTGGATGACAGCCCGAGTGCGTGCATGCAGATGTAGGCGATGAGAATGCCGAGCGGCAGCGTGATGATGGCGACCAGCGCGCTGCGGGCGTGCAGCAGAAACACCATGCACACCAGCGCCACGATGAGGCTTTCCTCGATCAGCGTGGTCTTGAGCGTCGCAATCGCACGGTGGATCAGCTCCGAGCGGTCGTAAACCGGGACGATCTTAGTGCCGTCTGGCAGGCTGTCCTTGATCTCGGCCAGCTTGGACTTGACGTTCTCGATCACCGACAGCGCATTCTGCCCGTAGCGCTGGACAGCGATACCGGAAACCACCTCGCCTTCGCCGTTGCGCTCGGTGACGCCGCGCCGCTCGTCGGGTGCCAGCTCGACGCGGGCCACATCGCGCAGCAGGACGGGGGTGCCGTTCTCCGCCTTGAGGGCGATGGATTCCAGGTCCTGCACCCCACGCAGATAGCCGCGGCCGCGCACCATGAACTCGGTCTCGGCCAGCTCCACGACACGGCCGCCGACATCCATGTTCGATTGGCGGATGGCGTCGCGCATGGTCGTCATCGCAATGCCGAACGCCTTCAGGCGGCGCGGATCGACGACGACCGAATATTGGCGCACGAAGCCGCCCACGCTGGCCACCTCGGCCACGCCTTCGGCCTTGGCGACGGCGAAGCGCACCTGCCAGTCCTGCGTCGAGCGCAGCTCGGCCAGCGTGCGTTTGGCGGCGATGACGGCATACTGGTAGACCCACCCGACGCCCGTCGCGTCGGGGCCGAGCGTCGGCGTCACGCCGGCCGGCAGGTTGCGGGCGGCCGCTGAGAGATATTCCAGCACGCGCGACCGCGCCCAGTAGATGTCGGTGCCGTCCTGAAAGATGACGTAGACGAACGAGACGCCGAAGAAGGAGAAGCCGCGCACGACGCGCGACTTCGGCACCGACAGCATGGCGGTCGAGAGAGGAAACGTGACCTGATCCTCGATGACCTGCGGCGCCTGTCCGGAATACTCGGTGTAGATGATCACCTGGGTGTCGGAGAGATCCGGGATGGCGTCGAGCGGGACGTGCCTGACCGCATAGATGCCGGCGCCGATGACGAACACCGTGGCAATGACGATCAGCATCAGGTTGGTCGCCGACCAGCGGATGAGGCGAGCGATCATTGTGCTGGCTCCTTGCCCGCGCCGGGCATCGGCTGAGGCGCGTCGGCTGTGAATGCCGACAGTGCCGCCTTGAGATTGCTTTCGGCATCGATGAGGAAGTTGGCCGCGACGACGACGGTCTCACCGGCCTTGAGGCCATCGGTGATCTCGATCATGCCGTCGCCGCGCCGGCCGAGCTGCACGGCGCGCGGCTCGAAGCGGCCGTCCCCGCGCGCGACGAGCACGATCTGCCGGTTGCCGCTGTCGATGACGGCCTCATCGGAGACCGCAAGTCGTGGCGCCTCTCCCGCGCCGGCATCGATCTCCACGTCGGCATACATCTCGTGCTTGATGCGGTGGTCTGGGTTCTGGACCTCGATGCGCACCGAAGCTGTCCGCGTCTCCTTGTCGAGCTCGTGAAGGATGAATGTGGCCTTGCCGTCGAAGGTCTCGCCGGGCAGCGCCTTGAAGGTTACCTTGGCCGGATCGCCGATTTTGATGCCGGCGAGATCCTGCTCGGCGACGCTGGCGATGACCCAGATGCTGGAAAGATCGACGAGACGGTAGAGCGGCTCGCCCATCCGCATCATCATGCCCTCGACGACCAGTTTCTCCATCACCACGCCGGACGCCGGCGAGGGATAGTCAAACGACGGGGCGATCTCCTTGCTGCGCTTCGCTTCCGCGATCGCCTCGGGCGGGATGCCGAGGATCTGAAGTTTCTGCTCGGCGCCGATCACGCCGGCGATGGAGCTCGACTTGGCTTCCACCAGCGCGCGCAGGAAGTCAGGGCTGTAGACGCGGAAAAGCGGCTCGCCAGCCCTCACGTGGCGGCCGTTCTCGTTGACGTACAGCTTTTCGATGAAGGCGTCGGCTCTGAGCGTGATCATGCGCAGCGTGCGCTCGTCGGGCTTGGCGATGCCGGGCGCGCGAACGGGTTTTCCAAGCGCAACCATGCGCGCTTCCTCAATGCGCACACCGGCGCGCTGGACCTTGTCGAGGCTCACCTTGACGGTCGCTCCCCCGTCATCATCGCCCTCGTAGACCGGGATGTAGTCCATCCCCATCCAGTCCTTCTTGGGTGTGGGAGACGTGTCCGGCAGGCCCATCGGGTTGCGGTAGTAGAGGGGCTTGCGATCGCCCTGTGCATCCCGCCTAGGCGCTGCTTCGCCGGCGAATCCCTTTTCCGCCTCCTCGTAGACGGGCACGAAGTCGCGACCGTCGGCCGTCTTGATGGCGGCCGGCGAGTACTCGGGCGTGCCGTCGGGATGCTGCCAGTAAAGCACCTTCCGGTCGTTGTTGGTCGCGACGGCGGGTGCGTGGGCGTCCGGCGCGTGCGTCTCCGGTAAGGCGCGCGCGAAGCTTGGCCATTGGCCGGTGCCGGCGCGGTAGCCCGCGGCGGCGCTTGCGAGGACGGCCGCAATGGCCGCCCCCGCGAGGAGCGATCTGTTCATGGAGGCGCTCCTCAGTCCTTGGCCGTGAAGACGACGCTGCCTTCGACGGTGTAGTCAGCGGCTCCGGCAAACGCGGCATGTGCGTTGAAGATCGCGAGCCCGGCAAGGGCTGCGATGCGAGAATACTTTCCGATCATGATGATCAGCCTTCCTCGAATGATGAGCGCGAGCGCTCGGACGAGCGCGTGAAATGCCCGCACGCAAGGCTGGCGGCCCTGCGGCAGACGCATGTCGATCGCACTCAGGCTCGGGGAGGAGGCAGGGGAGGTCGGAGGTGGATGACGTCAAACGGCGCTGACGCGGAAAACAGCAGGCGCACCGGAGCGGCAAACGCGAGCTTGGACTCGCGCAGGAGATCGCCGACAACGTTCGAACAATTCGCCTGGCAGGCACCCGGTGTACAGACACCGGACTTGCATTTGGGGCAGTTCTCTTTCTCGTGCGCGACGGGTGCGGGCTGATCGGCCTTCACGCCATGGCAGTCCGGCATGCCGGCGTGGCTCGTGACGCGCTCCGCCGCCGATGCAGAGTGCGTCGGCGCAGCCGCCAGCGAAACGGCGGGCGCCACCGCAACGCTGAGCGCCACGAGCGCCCCCAGATATCGCCGCAATGTGCGCGTTCCGCGTGCCATGACACAGGCTAGTGCGAAAGCGCTGCTGAGGTCAATGCGGCGCCAAGCCGACAGCATCAATGTCGCGTATCTGTTCGTGAGCGGACATTGACGACGCCTCGCCTCTGATCCGCTTTTTGCCCTGAGCGACGATAGCCTCTTGCCGGCTTTGGGACGACAGCGACTGCGAGCCGCCGAGCGTGATCGGCGGCTAGGTCCCACAAGCGAGAGCGGGGGGGGCCCCCACGCCAGTCTCGGCAACCGCAACGTGAGGTGTTAGCGCGACAGCAGCTTCCGCGCCGCCACGTCGGGGCTGACGCGGCCCGACAGCACCTCGTCGGCGAGACCGTCGATCTCGTGGCCGCTGTCCTCCTTGACGCGGCGCGCGACGATGTCGGCCGCCGCCCGCGCGATGAGGTAGCGCGCCCGCCGCCGCCGCCGCGCCATGGCCTCGCCACCGCCGGCGCCGGCGTCACGGATCGCGGTGACCAGCTCGGGCACACCCTCGCCCGTCGTTGCCGTCGTCTTCAGAGCCGGAATGTGCTTGCGCATCGAGCGGATCGAGAGCGCGCCCAAGAGCTGCTGCAGCGTCAGCTCCGCCCCCTCGCGGTCGCCCTTGTTGACGACCAGGATGTCGGCGATCTCGAGCAGCCCCGACTTCATCGCCTGGATGTCGTCGCCGAGCCCCGGCGCCGAGATCACGACGCGCACGTCGGCCACCTCCGCGACGTCCATCTCGCTCTGCCCCGTGCCGACCGTCTCGAGCAGCACCAGGTCGAAGCCCGCCGCATCGAGCGCGTCGATCACGCGCACGGCCGCCGGCGACAGTCCCCCGAGATAGCCGCGGCTCGCCAGCGAGCGCACGAACACGCCGTCGTCGTCGAGCGCCGCCGTCATGCGGATGCGGTCGCCGAGGATGGCGCCCCCCGAGATCGGGCTCGACGGGTCGACGGCGATCACGCCGACCGTCCGGCCCTGCGCGCGCACATGCGCGATGACGGCGTTGACGAGGGTCGACTTGCCGGCCCCGGGCGGCCCCGTGAAGCCCACCACGAGCGCGTGCCCGAGGTAGGGCTGCAGCGCCTCGAGCAGCGGCGGCGCGCTGGCCGAGAGCTTCTCGAGCTCCGTAACCGCCGCCGCGATGGCACGCCGCTCGCCGGCGCGGAGCCGCTGCACGAGGTCCGGAATGGCCTCGAGCTTCAAGGTCGAGCGGGGCGGCGGCGGAGCGGTGCGGGTCGCGTCATCCATGTTCCGCTGATAGGCACAAAAGGCCCGCCCCGCAATGGCCGCGGCCGTCACATCCCCCGAAGTCCCTCACGTGCCGACCTCACGGTCGGCATCCTCTCCCGTCCCGGGAGAAGGACGTGCCGCTTCACTTTCCTCTCCCGGGACGGGAGAGGATGCCCGAAGGGCAGGTGAGGGACTTGCCGCTCGGCCGAGACGTCGCCAGCTCAAAACCACAGCCCCGGCCAGCGGTAGCGGGGGCGCATGTCGCCGGGGCCGTAGCCGACGAGCGACATCATCGGCTGCTCGACGATGACCAGCGGCGCGTGCGGGGCCGTCCCGTCCGGGGCCGCCTCCAGGAGGCGACGGATGCGCTCCTCGGTCTCGGGATGCGAGCGCAAAAGGGAGGGTTGCGGAACCCGCCGCGCCGGCACCGGGAACATCAGGTCCTCCCAGAAATGCCCGGTATAGGTCTCGAGACGGCTGAGCGCCGAGGCCACCGAGGCCGGATCGCCCGTCAGCGCCGCCGCCGTCCGGTCCGCCTCGAACTCCCGCGCCCG